>NZ_CAHJWW010000160.1 GCF_903643035.1 Sphingomonas bacterium
GACGGCCCGGCGCCCGTCGACCGGCGGGCACTGGACATCCGGATCGCCTCCGTCGCCGCGACCGCGCAAGGCCGGGCGCGGATCCGGGTCCACGGCGGCCTGCACCTTGGCCGGACGCTGGTCGCCGGCGGGGACGTGGTGTTCCTCGAACGCGACGCCCCCCACCGATCCGACGAGCAGGCGAAGGACCTGCCCCTGCGCGACGTCGCAACCCTCCTGCGCTCGTTCGACGCGGCGGAGGCGGCGGCGACGCGGGCGCGACCTGCGGGAGCGGAACTGCACGAGACGCGCGCGGATGCGCGGTCCGTGCGCTTCCGCGAACGCGCGGCAGTGGCGTTTCTGGAAGGATATCGCGGCGTCGAACGGCCGGCGGAAGGAGAGGGCGCGCCGACCGATCCGCTGCTGCTGCTCATGCTACTGGAAGCGACCGCGCACGATGTCGCGACCTGCGGCGCGGGGCGGCGGGCCGAAACGCTCGACGCGCTGGTCCGTGTCGCCGGGCAGCTGCTGGCGTCGGCCACGTGACGGACCTGCGGGAACTCGCCGCGCTGCTCGACGATGGCCGGCTGGGCGACCCGTTCGCGGCACTCGGGCGGCAGGTCGAGGGCCGGTCGGCCGTGGTGCGCAGCTGGCAGCCGGGCGCCCTAACGGTGTCGATCGTCGACCCGGACGGCCCGCGCCCGCTCCAGGAGGTCGCGCCGGGGCTGTTCGCGGGGACCGCGCCGGGTGACGGTCCGTACCGCCTGCGCATCGGCTGGCCGGGCGGCGCCGTTCAGGAGACGGAGGATCCCTATGCGTTCGGCCCCGTGCTCGGCGACCTTGACCTCCACCTGTTCGGCGAGGGCCGGCATCGCGACCTTGCCCGCGTCTTCGGCGCGCAATGCCGGACGGTGGACGGGATCGGAGGTGTCGCCTTCTCCGTCTGGGCTCCCAACGCGCGCCGCGTGTCGGTGGTGGGGGACTTCAACGGCTGGGACGGCCGGCGCCACCCGATGCGGCCGCGCCACGGCGCCGGCGTCTGGGAACTGTTCGTGCCCCGGCTGGGCGCGGGCGCCGTCTACAAGTTCGAGGTCGCCGGCGCCGACGGTCGCGTCGTCCAGAAGGCGGATCCGCTCGCCCGCCAGGCCGAGCCTCCGCCGCGTACCGGCTCGATCGTCGCCCCAGCGCCGGCGTTCGCGTGGTCGGACGATGCGTGGATGGCCGGCCGCGCCGCGCGCCAGAGCCCCGATGCGGCGATCTCGATCTACGAGGTCCATTCGGGCTCGTGGCGACGCCCCGACGGTGGCGGCACGTACGGCTGGAGCGAGCTTGCGGCGCGTCTGATCTCCTATGTCCTCGACCTGGGCTTCACCCATGTCGAGCTGATGCCGATCATGGAGCATCCGTTCGGCGGATCATGGGGCTACCAGCCGCTCGGCCAGTTCGCGCCCACGTCGCGCCACGGCAGCCCGGCGGACTTCGCCGGCTTCGTCGATGCGTGCCACCGGGTCGGGATCGGCGTGATCCTCGACTGGGTGCCGGCGCATTTCCCGATGGATGTGCACGGCCTCGCGCGCTTCGACGGTACCGCGCTGTACGAGCATGGCGACCCGCGCGAGGGCTTCCATCCCGACTGGAACACCGCGATCTACAATCTGGGCCGGCGCGAGGTGACGGGGTTCATGCTCGCGTCCGCGCTGTGGTGGCTGGAGGCGTTCCATGTCGACGGTCTGCGCGTCGATGCCGTCGCCTCGATGCTGTACCGCGACTACAGCCGAAAGGCGGGCGAATGGGTGACGAACGTCCACGGCGGGCGCGAGAACCTGGAGTCGGTCGCGTTCCTGCGCGAGATGAACCGCGCGGTCGCGGAGCGTTGCCCGGGCGCGATCACGATCGCGGAGGAATCGACGTCCTGGCCCGGCGTCTCCGCGCCGGTCGCGGACGGCGGCCTCGGCTTTTCGTACAAGTGGAACATGGGCTGGATGCACGACACGCTCGACTATGTCGGGCACGACCCCGTCCACCGCGGCTGGCACCACGACGCATTCACCTTCAGCATCGTCTATGCCTTTTCGGAACGCTTCGTGCTGCCGATCAGCCATGACGAGGTGGTCCACGGCAAGGGATCGCTGCTCGCCAGGATGCCCGGCGACCGATGGCGAAGGTTCGCGACGTTGCGCGCATACCTCGCCTTCCTCTGGACGCATCCGGGCAAGAAGCTGTTGTTCATGGGCTGCGAGATCGCGCAACCCGGTGAGTGGGACCATGACGGCGAGCTGCCATGGCACCTGCTGGACCGGCCCGAGCATGCCGGCGTCCAGGCGCTCGTGCGCGCGCTCAACGGCCTGTATGCGACAGAGCCCGCGCTCCATGTCTGCGACGCCGATCCCGGCGGCTTCCGCTGGATCGTCGGCGACGATCGCCAGAACAGCGTCTTCGTCTGGGCGCGCCACGGGAACGCGGGCGACCCGCCGGTCGTGACGATCCTGAACATGACGCCGGAGCCGCGGCATGGCTATCGTATCGGCCTGCCCGAAGGCGGGCGCTGGCTGGTCGTCCTGAACAGCGACGCAGGCGTGTTCGGCGGATCGGGCGCCGGGGAAAGCGGCGTCGTCGTCGCGGAACCAACAGGATCGCACGGGCTTCCTGCCAGTGCCGCGCTGTTCTTGCCGCCGCTCGCCTGCCTCGTCCTTCGTCTGGAAAGCCGCCCATCGTGACATCACCCGACCGGCTCGACGCCGGCTCGCCCTATCCGCTCGGCGCGATGTTCGACGGCGAAGGTATCAACTTCGCCGTGTTCTCCGCCCACGCCACGAAGATGGAGCTCTGCGTCTTCGATCCCGCCGGCCGGCGGGAGGCGAAGCGTTACGCGATGCCCGAATGGACCGACGAGGTGTGGCACGGCTATCTGCCCGATGCCGGCCCCGGCCTCGTCTACGGGTATCGCGCGACCGGGCCGTACGAGCCGGAGCAGGGGCACCGCTTCAACCCCAACAAGCTGCTGCTCGATCCCTATGCGCGCAAGCTGGCGGGGCAGATCCGCTGGACGGACGCGCTCTCGGGCTACCAGGTCAATTCCAGGCGCGGCGACCTGTCGTTCGACCGCCGCGACAGCGCGCCCGCGATGCCCAAGGCGGTGGTGGTCGATGATCATTTCGACTGGTCGCAGGACCGGCGCCCGCATACGCCCTGGGCGGAGACGGTCGTCTACGAGGCGCACGTCAAGGGGCTGACCAGGCTGTTCGAGCTGGTCCCGCCGCGCGAGCGCGGGACGTTCGCCGCGCTCGGCCACCCCAGGGTGATCGACCATCTGAAGCGGCTGGGGATCACCGCACTCGAACTGATGCCGATCCACGCCTTCGCGCAGGACCGGTTCCTGGCCGAGAAGGGCCTGCGCAACTACTGGGGCTACAACACGCTGTCCTATTTCGCGCCCGAACCGAGCTACATGTCGGGCGACAGCCAGGACGAGCTGCGCCGCGCGGTGCGGCGCCTCCACCGGGCGGGGATCGAGGTGATCCTCGACGTCGTCTACAATCACACCTGCGAGGGGTCCGAACAGGGGCCGACGCTGTCGTGGCGGGGGCTCGACAACGCCAGCTACTATCGGCTGGTGAAGGATCAGCCGCGTTACTGCATCAACGACACCGGCACCGGCAACACGCTCAACACCGACAAGTCGCGGGTCGTCCAGATGATCGCCGATTCACTGCGCTACTGGGCGACGAGCTTCGGGGTGGACGGCTTCCGCTTCGACCTGGGACTGGCGCTTGGCCGGACGGAGACGGGCTTCGATCCCGGCCACGCCTTCTTCGACGTGCTGCGGCAGGATCCGGTGCTGAACCAGTTGAAGCTGTCGGCGGAGCCGTGGGACATCGGCCCGGGCGGCTATCAGCTCGGCAATTTCCCGCCCGGTTTCGCCGAATGGAACGACAGGTACCGCGACACGGTGCGCAGATACTGGCGCGGCGACGCGTCGCAGCGCGGCGAGCTCGCGGCGCGCCTGTCGGGGTCCAGCGACCTGTTCGAGCATCGCGCGCGCCGGCCGTGGGCGAGCGTAAACCTGCTCGACGCGCACGACGGCTTCACGCTCGCCGACACCGTCGCCTACGAGCAGCGCCACAACGAGGCGAACAAGGAGGACAATCGCGACGGCGCCTCCGATAACTGTTCGCGCAACTGGGGCGTCGAGGGGGCGACCGACGATCCCGCGATCCTGGCGCAGCGCGGGAGAGTGTCGCGCTCGATGCTGCTGACGCTGTTCGCCTCGCTCGGCACGCCGATGATCGTCGCGGGCGACGAGTTCGGGCGCAGCCAGGGCGGCAACAACAACGCCTATTGCCAGGACGATGCGATCAGCTGGGTGGACTGGTCCCTCGCCGGGGCGGAGCCGGGACGGTCGCTGCTGGCGTTCACCAGCCACCTGATCGCGCTGCGCAGGCACCATGAGGTGCTGCGCTCGACGCGCTTCCTGCACGGCGAGGACGCGCCCGGATCCGGCGTCGACGACGTGGAATGGTGGGACGAGCGCGGGCAGAAGCTGTCGGCGCAGGACTGGAACAACCCCGACGGGCGCGCGCTGGTGATGCGCCGCGCGCTGAAGCTCGCCGACGGCACGGTGGAGGTCATCAGCCTGCTGCTGAACGCCGCGTCCGATCCGCTGACGTTCACCTTGCCGGCGCCCGGCGAACACCGCCGCCTGCTGGCCGACAGCGCCCGGCCCGAGGTGCGCGACGAGCGCATCGGCGACACCTACGAGATGGCGCCGCAGGGGGCGGCCCTGGTGCTGTGGACGCTGGACGTGACCTCATGACGGAGAGACCGGGCGGCGTCACGGGGCGGGCGTCCCCCTGCTGGGGGCCGCTGGCGCTCGGCGACGGCCAGGTGCGCTTCCGGCTGTGGGCGCCCGATCGCGAGGCCGTGGCGCTGGAGATCGACGGCCGCGAGCCGGTCGCCATGACGTCGGCCGGCGACGGATGGTTCGCGGGAGAGGCGACCGCGCAGGCCGGCGCCCGTTACCGCTTCCGGCTCGCCGGGGACCTGGTGGTGCCCGACCCGGCGGCGCGCGCTCAGGCGGGCGGCGTCCATGGCTGGAGCGTGGTGGACGATCCCACGGGCCACCGCTGGCGGACGCCCGACTGGAGCGGGCGCGCGTGGGCGACCATGGTGATCCTCGAAGTCCATGCCGGCCTGCTCGGCGGGTTTGCGGGCGTGGCGGAACGGCTCGCCGGCTGGGCGGCGCTGGGCATCACGGCGATCGAGCTGATGCCCGTCAACGCGTTTTCCGGCACGCGCAACTGGGGCTATGACGGCGTGCTGCCGTTCGCGCCGGACGAGAGCTATGGCAGTCCCGACGACCTGCGCGCGCTGGTCGACCGGGCGCACGAGCTCGGCCTGTCGGTGTTCCTCGACGTCGTCTACAACCACTTCGGTCCGGACGGGAACATGATCGGCCGGTACGCGACGGGCTTCTTCGACGAAGGAGTCCATACCCCCTGGGGCAGCGCGGTCGCGGTGGGCAAGCCGCCGGTCCATCGCTTCTTCGCCGAGAACGCGCTGATGTGGCTGCGCGACTATCGCATCGACGGGCTGCGCCTCGATGCGGTCCATCAGCTGCACGACGACGACTTCCTCGACGCACTCGCGGGCGAGGTGCGCACGGCGCTGCCGGGCCGGCACGTCCACTTGGTTCTGGAGAACGAGAACAACGATCCGGCCCGGCTCGCGCCCAGGCGGTTCGACGCGCAATGGAACGACGATTTCCACAGCGCCCTCCACGTGCTGCTGACCGGAGAGACGCACAGCTATTACACTGACTTCGCGGAAGCGCCGGCGCGGCGGCTGGCGCGATGCCTCGCGGAGGGCTTCGCCTATCAGGGCGAGGGATCGCGCAACCACGACGGAGCGCCGCGCGGCGCTCCGAGCGGGCATCTGCCGCCGACCCGGTTCATGAGCTTCCTTCAGAACCACGACCAGACCGGGAACCGCGCGCTGGGCGAGCGGCTGGCGGGGCTAGTCGACGCCGACAGGCTGCGTGCCGCGACGTTGCTGCTGCTGCTGTGCCCCCAGATCCCGCTGCTGTTCATGGGCGAGGAGGTCGGGAGCCGGACGCCGTTCCTGTTCTTCGCCGATTTCCACGACGCGCTGGCGGACCAGGTTCGGGACGGCCGGCGGCAGGAGTTCGCGCGGCAGCCCGGCTTCGACGACGAGGAAGCGCGCGAGCGCATCCCCGATCCCAATGCGGTCGCCACGTTCGAGCGGTCGCGCCCCGAGCCCGGCCCGGACGCGGACGGGTGGCGCGCGTCGTATCGCGAGCTGCTGGCGATCCGGCACGCGCGGATCGTGCCGGGGCTGGCCGGGTGCATTTGCGCGGGCGCGGAGGTCGTCGGCCAGCGCGATCATCAGCGCGGCCTGCCCCCCGGCGTTGGTGCGGATCACCTCACC
>NZ_CAHJWW010000161.1 GCF_903643035.1 Sphingomonas bacterium
CGGGCATCGCCGACGCCGCGGGCCGGATCGCCGATGCCCGCGCGCAGGTGAACACGCTGGCGGGCGGTTTCGCCAGCGGCGTCAACGCCGTGCAGGCGCAGGGCGACGATCTGGGCGGCAAGCCCGGCATGGCGATGTTCACGACCGGCGCCAGCCCCAGCGATCTCACGCTGTCGCTCACCGATCCGTCGGACGTCGCGGCGGCGTCACGCGGCGGTGGCGCCCGCGACAACACCAACCTCGCCAGCCTGGCCAGCCTGCGCACGAGCGGCGGGTTCGAGGGCAGGACGACCGCGCTGGTGAGCGACACCGCCGCGGCGCTCGCGTCGAAGCGGACGGTCGCCGATGCGCAGACCACGATCCACGACGGCGCCGTCACCGCGCGCGACGCGGTGTCGGGCGTCAACCTCGACACGGAGGCGGTCGACCTGATGCGCTTCCAGCAGGCGTACCAGGCCTCTAGTCGCGTGATCCAGGTCGCGCGCGAGACCTTCCAGTCGATCATCGCGATCAACTGATGGCCATCGCCTCGCTCTCCAGCTCGCTGTTCTACGATCGCGCGTCGGCGGCGATGACGTCGCTGACCGCGCAGGCGGACACGCTCAACACGCAGCTCTCGACCGGCAGGAAGCTGTCGAAGGCGTCGGACGACGTCGTCGCCTATCAGCGGCTGCGCACGATCGCGACGGACGCGGCGGACGCCACTGCCTCTCAGGCGAACATCACGACCGCGCAGGGCGTGCTGACGAGCGCCGACACCGCGCTGACGTCGATGACCAACCTGCTCCAGAACGCGTCGGAGCTTGTGGTGCAGGCGCGGACCGGCACGCTGAACGATACCGACCGCGCCGCGATCGCCAGCCAGTTGTCGAGCATCGCCGACGAGATCGCTGCGCTCGCCAACGGCAAGGACACGCGCGGCCAGCCGTTGTTCGCCGGTTCCGCCAGCGGTGACGCGGTGACGACCAACGCGGACGGAAGCCACGCGCTGGCTTCCGGCGCGACGTCCACGATCCCGATCGGCGGCGGCCAGTCGGTGCAACCGAGCGAGAACGCCGCCGCGATCCTGGGCCTGGCCGGCGGGCGCAACGCGATCGACGTGATCGCCGCGCTTGCGACGACGCTGAAGGCCGGTGGGGACACCACCGATGCTCTGGGCAGCGCGCTGGGCGATCTGTCGACCGTCTCGACGCAGGTGATCGACGTCCAGGCGTCGCTCGGCGCCCGCGGCGCGCGGCTCGATCTGGAGACGACGCGGCTGACCACGGTCGCCGCCGACCGCGAGGCGGTTCGCTCGGGACTGGAGGATACCGACTACAGCCAGGCGGCCGTTCAGCTCCAGAAGACGATGACGGTGCTGCAGGCGACGCAGGCGAGCTTCACGAAGCTGTCGGCGCTGAACCTGTTCGACTATCTGAAGTAGCGGCCCTCGCCCGCTTTCCCCGCCCTGGGCCTGTCGACGGACAGCCCTTCCGTTCGAACAAGGGCAGCGCGCCGACAGGCTTGGCGCGAACGGCTTCGGTGGCGGGCACGCGGTCCGCAACCCATCCCGTGGGCCGATTAACCTTATCGCTACCCGCTCCCGGTAACGCTTTGCCCGATACCAATACGGGGAAGCCAGCAGCTCATGTTTCCAGCCATCGGCCTCGTCGTCCTGCTCGCGATGGTGTTCGGCGGGTTCGCCATCACCGGCGGCGCGCTCGGCCCCGTCATGGAGGCGATCCCGCATGAGATGCTCATCATCGGCGGCGCCGCCGCGGGCGCGCTCATCATCGGCAATTCGGGCAAGGAACTGAAGGCGATGGGCGGCGGCCTGGCCAAGGTGTTCAAGGGGCCGAAATACAAGAAGCAGGACTATCTGGACGTCATCTTCCTCGTTTCCAAGCTGATGAAGATGCTGCGCATGGAAGGCCCGATCGCGCTGGAACCGCATGTCGAAGACCCGAAATCCTCCGCCGTATTCTCGGAGTATCCCCGCCTCGTCGCCGACCACACGCTCATCAACCTGATCGCGGACACGTTGCGGCTCGTCGTCGTCTCGTCGGGCACGCTCGACGTGCATGCGGTCGAGGAGGTCATGGACCATGCGATCAAGACCCACCATCACGAGGTCGAGGGGCCGCACACGACGCTGACCAGCCTTGCCGATTCGCTCCCCGCGCTCGGCATCGTCGCGGCCGTGCTGGGCATCGTGAAGACGATGGGCTCGATAGACAAGCCGCCGACGATCCTGGGCGCGATGATCGGATCGGCGCTGGTCGGCACGTTCATGGGCGTGCTGCTGGCCTATGGCATCGTCGCGCCGCTGGCGGGCCGGCTGAAACAGGTGATCGACGGCGACGCGGCGATCTACGACGTGGTCAAGCAGATCATCATCGCCTCCCTTCACGGCCATCCGCAACCGCTGGTGATCGAGGCGGCGCGCGCGGGGATACAGCACAGCAACCAGCCCGGCTTCGCCGAGGTCTTCGACGGGTTGCGCGGCAAGTGAGGGCGGTATGTCTTGATCGGCTCGCACCGATGCACGGCGCCGGCCCGCTCCCCCATCCGGCCATCCATACAGCGTATCGTGATGGGTGGCCGGGAGGGGGAGCGGGCCGGCACCGACCTGCCGGAGGCGCACGGTAATGCCCGCCGCGCGCGCGCCGCATGGCGCCAACGTCCCACCCAAGGTGATCGTCCGCAAGATTTACATCGAGGGGCATGGCGGCCATCACGGTGGCGCGTGGAAGGTCGCCTATGCCGACTTCGTGACGGCGATGATGGCGTTCTTCCTGCTGCTGTGGCTGCTGGGCGCGACGACGGAGAAGCAGCGCAAGGGCATCGCCGACTATTTCGCGCCCACGCTGATGGACACGCGGCACTCGGGCGTCGGCGGGTCCGGGCTGCTGGGCGGCGACTCGCTGATCGACGCGAACACGCTGCCGCACCGGGCGGCGCAGACCGGCACGCGCGCGCTGACCGTGCCGGTGGGTGCGACCGGAGGTCCGTCGGCGGGCTCCGGTCCCGACGGCACGCTGCGCAGCCGCGATGCGCTGGCGCAGGAGGATCGCAAGAACTTCGACGCGCTGCGCCGCCGCGTGCAGATGCAGATGGCGGCGGCCAGGGACTTGGCGAAGCTCGGCAAGCACGTCCACTTCACGATGACGCGCGACGGGATGCGGATCGACCTGGTCGACGATGCCGACTATTCCATGTTCGCGCTCGGCACGACCGCGCTGGAGCCCGAGGCGAGCGAGCTGATCGGGCTGGTCTCGGGATCGGTGAAGGGACTAGCCAACCCGATCATGATCCGCGGCCACACCGACAACCTCGGCTATGGCGACCCGGCGGCGATGAACAACTGGATGCTGTCCTCGGCGCGCGCGGAGGCGACGAGGCGCAGGCTCGCGCTGGGCGGGCTCCCCGACGCGCGGTTCGACCGGATCGAGGGCGTCGCCGACCGCGAGCCGATGATCGCCAAGGACCCCGCCGATCCGCGCAACCGCCGCGTGTCGATCACGCTGCTGTACCGGGCGGGCAGCTTCGCGCAGTAGGCGAGGGTGGCGGTCATCGCCGTTCCACCCCCGCGAACTTGTCCGCGCGCCTGCGCCCCATTAGCATCCCGCGCTCCAGCCGCACGCACAGCGCCGCGTAATAGTCCGCCAGGAAGCCCGCGTCGTCGCCGTCGGCCGCGATCCCGGCGCGGGTACGGATCGCGTCGGCCACCACCGTCAGCGACTCCGCGCGTCCGCCGCGCAGCACCTCCTCCAGCGTCTGGAGCTCATACTCGCCGTACAGCGCCAGCGCGGCCTCCGGGAACGTCCGCCGCGCGCGGGGCCGCGTGGCGACGAGGTCGCCCGCCAGCCTCGCGCGGGCGGTGCGCACCACCCAGGTGCCCGCGATCAGGTCGCCGACGCGCAGCCGGTCGCGGTTGAACAGCGGGAACAGGAGGAAGATGCCGCTCCACGCGAGCGAGAAGAGCGTCAGGAACGTGCTTGCCGTGCCGTCCGCCGCCGCCGTGCCCAGGAACGACAGCGGCAGGAACACCTCCACCTCGCGCATCGCGTTCCTCGCCACCACCGCCCCGCCGGTCAGCCGCGCGCCGTCGCGCGCCACGACGCGCAGGCCCGCGACACGCTTGCCCGGCGTCGCGCCGCGGCCGCCCATCTCCCACAGGACGAACCAGCCGTTGCGCAAGGCGAACGCGCCCAGCAGCCACAGGATCGTCAGCACCTGTCCCTGGCCCGGCCCCTGCCGCCCGCGCATGAGGTATATCGTCGCCATCGTCGTGCAGACGAGCACCGCGAGCATCAGCGCCATGTCGAGGACGAACGCCGCCGCGCGCGTCCCCGCGCTGCCCAATTCCAACAGGAGGTCGACCCCCTCGGGCGTCACGAACCGGCGCCGGAGCGACGGGCGCGGGCGGGCGCTATGCGCCATGCCCGACCCCTCCGGCACGGCGCGGCCAGTAGAAATAGACCAGCCAGAAGGCGAGCACGGCAAGGCCGATGCCCGCGCGCGTCGCGTCGTCGTCGACGAGCTGGCGGCCGATGCCCTCCAGCATGCCCGCGACGATCAGCATCACCACGGTCCCCGCCATCGCCACCGCCGCCGACCGGCCCGCCGCGGTCGCCGACTCCATCCGCGTGCGGCGGCCGGGAAAGGCGATGGCGAGCCCGATCCGGAACCCCGCCGCGCCCGACAGGGTGATCGCGAACAGCTCGGTCGTGCCGTGTATCATCAGCCAGGCCGCGACGTTCCAGCCCAGCCCCTTCGCCGCGAACACCGCCTGGAAGGCGCCAAGCGTCAGCCCGTTGTACGCGACCAGCAGCGCGGTCGGCGCCGCGAACGCGAAGCCCAGCGCGAACGAGAAGATCGCGAGCTGCGCATTGTGGCTGAACAGATAGGCCGCGAAGGTCGCCAGGCCGTCCTGCCGCGCGCCGCCCGCCCCATGGCCGTACAGGGTCCCGCGCAGGAAGGCGGCCGACGCGCCGGGGTCGCGCCCGCCCGCCATGCCGACGGGGATGATCGCGAAGAACCACGACGGATCGCGCGACACGACGACATAGCCCGCGATCGTGGCGGCGATCCCCAGCAGCAGGCTCGCCAGCGTCTCGCGCCACAGGTCCCGCACCGCCTGCGGCCAGCCGTGCGCGAGGAACCGGGCGAGCTGGCGCCACGGCGACGTCTGCACGCCGTATATCTGGAAATAGGCGCGCGTGCCCAGCTGCTCCAGATAGGCGACGAGCGCGCGGTCGAGCGACGTCGCGCGCGCCACCGACAGCGACGACAGCGTCGTGCGGTACAGCGACGGCAGCGCGAGCAGGTCGTCGTCCGCCAGCGCGCGGACCGACCGCTTCTCGATCCGCGTGATCAGCCGGTCGAGCCGCGCCCAGTCCGCCTCGTGCGCCGCGCGGAACCGGGTCGCGTTCACGGTCGACGGGTCCGCCGCCATGGGCGCCGGACCCGTCACAGCAGGTTCCTCCGCTTCAGCGCGACATAGCCCTCGACCAGCCGTTCGCCGACACGGTCGTGCTCCGCCTCGATCACGTGCGCGCCACCATGGCGCAGCCGGGCGAGCACCAGCATCCGGTCGCGCAGCAGGCCCGCCGCCGTCACCGCCCGGGTCACGTCGTCGGCGGTGCGCGGAGCCGCGTCGACGATATCCTCCAGCTCCGCGTCGCGCAGGACGACGACGAGCAGCAGGTGGCGCTCCGCCAGCCGCCCGGCGGCGCGGACCATGAACTCGGCGGCGGTCATGTCGGTCACTTCGGCGAACAGCACCACCATCGACCGCCGCGTCAGCCGCTGGCCAAGGGTGGTGAGCGCGAACGTGTAGTTGGTCTCGTCCGCGCCATAGTCGATCCGTGCCGCCAGCCGCTGGAGCTGCGCGAAGGCGCCCGTGCCCGACACGAAGCCGCTGGCGATCCGCGGCCGCGAATCGAACGCGTCCAGCGCCACCCGATCGCCGAGCTTCAGCGCGACCCAGGCCGCGAGCAGCGCGGCGGACACCGCGCGGTCGATGCGGGGCAGGCCCGCGACCGGCTCCGCCATCTGGCGCCCGGCGTCGATCGCGAAGACGATCTGGTTGTTGCGCTCCGTCCGATATTCATTGGCGTGCAGGTTCAGGTGCCGGGCGGACTGTTTCCAGTCGATCGCGCGCCGGTCCATGCCCGATCGGTACTCCACCAGCGTATCGAAGTCGGTGCCCTCGCCGCGCTCGACCTGGGTCAGCCCCCCGAGCGCGTGCCGCCGGAACAGTGCCGCGCCGCGCTGGCGCACCGGGCGGATGTCGGGAAGGATCGCGATGGCGGCGTCGAGCGATACGGCGTGCTGCTGCCAGGCGAGGCCGAACGGCCCGCGCCAGCGCAGCCACGCCCGGC
>NZ_CAHJWW010000162.1 GCF_903643035.1 Sphingomonas bacterium
GCCGAGGAGACTCTCGCGAACGGCGATGCCGACCTGTTCAGCTTCGGTCGCCCCTTCCTCGCCAATCCCGACCTCATCGATCGCCTGCGCACTGGCGCTCCGCTCGCCGACGCACCGAAGCAATATTGGTATGGCGGAGGCTCGGTCGGCTACTCGGACTGGCCGGCGATGCATGAGCGTCAAGCCTAAGTCGATGCCCAGATCCGGGAGCGTCTCCACCCTGGCGAGCGCAGGGCGATGAGACCCATGACCCGACATTCCGCGCCTGCTTAGCTCATTCTGAAAGCTGCCGCTCGTTCACCCAACGCCGCCGGCATGTTTCTCAGCCTTGCGCCGGCAGCGGATGTTTAATCGTTTTCTTGAACACGGCCGAACCTCGCGCGTTGGCCGGTTCGTGTATGTCGGAAACCCTACTCCGGTACGCGCGGCGGGAACCAGATATGGCCAAACCATTCACGATCGCGATCCCGGACGAACGGCTCACTGCCATCAGGTCAAAAGTCCAGACGTTCGACTGGAGCATGGTGCCGGATGCGGGAGACTGGCGATCGGGCGTCGGCCTTGTCGACCTTCGGCGGCTCGTCGACCATTGGCTGACGCGCTACGACTGGCGCGCACAGGAGCGCCGGCTTAATGCGCTGCCGCAGTTCACCACCGAGGTCCAGGGCCAGCGGCTGCACTTCGTCCATGTGCGTGGCGACGGTTCGCGACCGCCGCTGCTGCTGCTCCACGGCTGGCCCGGCTCGTTTATCGAGTTCGAGGCGCTGATCGCGCCGCTCGTCGCCGACGGCCACGATGTGGTCGTGCCGTCGTTGCCCGGCTACGCCTTCTCGGGCCGGCCCGCGTCCCCGATCGGACCCAAGCAGACCGCCGAGCTAATGCACGGCCTGATGGTCGAGCTGTTCGGCTCGACCCGCTATTTGGTGCAGGGGGGTGACTGGGGTGCGGCAATCGGTGCCTGGATGGCGTACGGCCACCCCGAAGCGGTCGCGGCGCTCCACCTCAATATGGTGCTGGTGCAGGCCGAGGATGCGCTGCCGAAGAAGCCTGACGAGCTCGCCTGGGCTGGGCGGCGCGCGGAGCTGGCAAAGGAAGAGACCGGCTACTCGCAGGAGCAGGGATCGCGGCCGCAGACGCTGGGCGTGGCCTTGTCGGACAGCCCGGTCGGCGTCGCGGCGTGGATCCTCGAAAAGTTCGGTGCCTGGGCCGACGTGCCGCGCGATGAACACGGCACGCCCGACCTGTGGCAGGCGTTCGACGCGGACCTGCTGCTGACCAACGTCATGCTGTACCTCGTCGAGGGCTCGTTCGTGACCTCGACCTGGATGTATCGCGGCCGGGTGCTGGAAGGCTCGGGCAAGTTCCCCGCCGGTACGAAGATCACGGTGCCGACCGCGGTCGCGGCCTTCCCCGATCCGGTCTTCCCGCCACCGCCGCGTTCGCAAGCCCGCAAAACTTACAACATCGTCCAGTGGACCGACATGGCGGCCGGCGGCCACTTCGCCGCGCTGGAGCAACCCGAGCTACTGCTCGCCGACATGCGGCGCTTCTTTTCCTACTATGCTCTGTCTGACCAGGCCCCCAAGCGGTCGATCGCGTTCCACACCGGTGGCATCGTCGCAGCCGGACTGGGAGCCGCTGCGCTGTACACCCGTTATGCGACCGCCCGGATCGAGCAGAGCGTACCTGCAGATGGCAAGTTCGTCGACGTCGCGGGCACCCGGTTGCACTATGTCGATCGCGGATCGGGGCCGGCCATCGTGCTGCTCCACGGGCTCGGCGCGCAGCTCCGGAACTTCTCCTACGGCGTTGCCGATGCGCTGGAGGCAGACTTCCGCGTCATCTTGGTCGATCGCCCCGGGTCCGGCTACTCGGTGCCGGACGGCGACCAGCCCGGCATACTCGAACAGGCTGCGATAATGGCGGCGTTCGTCGACAAGCTGGCCCTCGACCGGCCGCTGCTGGTGGCGCACTCGCTGGCCGGCGCAATCGCGCTCGGGGTGGCGACCTATCATCCAGGGACGGTCGGTGGCCTCGCGCTGCTCGCGCCGATGACACAGCCGCCGGGTTCCATGCCGCCTGCCGTCGCGAGCGCGATCAGGAAAGGCCGTACTGCTCGGACCCTGTTCGCCAACCTCCTGGGCACGCCGCTAAGCCGCGCTGCCTATGGGTTGCGCTGGGGCAAGATCTTCGCGCCCGATTTGGTGCCGTCCGATTTTGCCACCCGCGGCGGCGGCATGCTCGGTGACCGGCCGATGTCGGTGAACGCCGCCTTGGTCGAGCTGGCGAGCGCCGATCAGGATCTGGCTGCCATCTCCGCCCGATATCGCTCACTGACGCTGCCGGTCGCATTGTTGTACGGCCGCGACGATCAGATTGTGGATTCGGCGATTGACGGCAATCGCGCCGTCGACGCGATCCCTGGCGCCACGCTGGAAGTGACCAATGGCGGTCATATGCTCCCTGTCTCGCATCCAAAGGCAGTCGCTGCGTTCATCCGGGCACGCGCCGGAGCGCTACCGTGAGAATATAGCTCCGAAGCGAATGCCCGTAGAGGACAGATAAGACCGCATCCAACGGCCAGATCTGCTCGTTGCGCCCGCCTTTCGCTTCTACACCTTCGCCGCCAGTTCACATCGATCTGCCAATTAGTCCTGGTGAAGTTGACACCTTATCTTCTTTCAAAGAGCGGCCGCAAATCCGCGTTGGGATTTAAGTTACGGCCGTAAATTTATTCTCATCTTGTAAGCGATACGAGACGGCTAGCTACTCCGCGTGCTTGCTAATTCATAAAACTACCGACGTTCGTCGGAGATGCATGGCCGCGGGGACTCACACCTGCCATTTCGGCCCGCTCTCATACTCTAAAACTACGGACGCTCATTCATCTAGCTCATTGTGAAGTCGTGATATGCTGAAATATACCTGTTTAGCTGGGCTTCCCGATAAGCGGATCTTCCAGCAACCTGAAATTAACTGGCTTTCAAATATCTGGCGCCTTGCCGCTGCCGTTACCCGAGTAGCAAGCGCCGGTACTCCGCTTCGGCAAAGCCGTACGTGTCGCCTGCTAAACGCAAGAGGCGTTCTCGGTCGCGCACGATCACTCGGCCGCGAAGCGATCGGATCGCCTCGTCTTCCTCGAGTTTATGAAGCGCATCCGTGACGCTGCTGCGCCTAACGCCGAGCATGAGCCTAAACTCCTCGTGAGTCATGCAGATGTCGTCCTCACAAACCCGATCGTGATAAAGCAGGATCCAGCGCGCCATTCGCCGTTCAATCGAGTGCGCGAGCGACGATACGATCGTCCTGGACATCTGGGTCATCAGCACGCCGACGAAGCGGAGCAGTACGGTACGGATCTCGGGGTGCTCAGCTATCGTCCCGTACAGTGCTTCGGCCGAGAGCCTCATCGCCACGCCGTGCTCGGCTCGCATTACCACGTCATGGGGCCAGCGGCCGTCCCCCAGTATTAGCGGCCATCCGATGAACCCCTCATTCCCGACCAGCGCGACGGCGTACCGGCGGTCGCCTTCAAGGGAGTCAAGCACCGCGGCGATGCCGGTCAGCGGGAAGCAGATGCTGTCCGCCGGATCGCCTGCCCTCGCTATCATGTCGCCGTTGCGGAACGGCACCAACTCGAGATGGGGCGCAAGCGCGGCGCGAGCGGCCTCGTCCAAGACGCGCAACAGGGCGTTGTCCTCCATCCGGCTCGCCTGCAGCGAGCCGGCATCCTCTGCGTTCAAAGTCTCATCCTCCATGCGTCCGCTTACGGTCTCGGACCTTGCTGCTCCAAACGTAGGTCTACTTTCGTACCGAAACACAGGGTCGCGCCCGGTGTTCTCGATCAAACACCAACAGGAGGGACCATTGCACAAGACCATTTCGATGCTGATCGCCGCATCCGCCGCGATCGCCATCTTCCCCGCAGTCGCTCAGTCGCCGCGCTTGATCACGGCGCCTCCACCCCCGCCGCCGCCCGCGACTGCCACCCAGCCCGCCAAGGCGGCACCCGACATGCAGGCGGTTCTCGACGCGCTTGCGTCGCTTGGGGGCAAGCCGATTGAGACGCTAACTCCTGCGGAGGCGCGGATGCAGCCATCGGCGGCCGATGGCGCCAAGGCGGTCATGCAGCAGAAGGGCATGTCGACCGCCCCCGATCCAGCGGTGACGACGCAGGACATGCCCTATGGCAGCGATCCCAAGCAGTTCGCGCGCATTTACAAACCGGCGGCCGCGCCAGCGGGCGGCAAGCCGATGCCCGTGGTCGTATATTATCATGGCGGCGGCTGGGTGATCGCCGACGTCGATACCTATGACGCTGCTCCCCGTGCGATGGCGAAGGCGCTGAACGCGATCGTCGTCTCGGTGGAATATCGCCACGCACCCGAGTTCAAGTTCCCGGCCCAGCATGACGACGCGGCCGCGGCGTACCGCTGGACACTAGAGAACGCGGCGAGCTGGGGCGGCGACCCCGCCCGGATCGCCACGGTCGGCGAGAGCGCGGGCGGCAACCTTGCGGTTGCGACCGCGATCTACGCACGCGACAACGGCCTGACTGCCCCGCGTTACGTCGTCTCGGTCTACCCGATCGCCAACAGCAGCATGACGCTGCCCTCGCGTAAGGACTCGGCCAACGCCAAGCCGCTGAACGGCGCGATGCTGCCGTGGTTCGGCTACTATTACCAGACCAGCAAGGCCGATGCGCAGGACCCGCGCCTGAACCTGGTTGCGGCAAACCTGCGCGGGCTGCCGCCGACGACGATCATCAACGCGCAGATCGATCCGCTGCGCTCGGACGGCGAGACTCTGGCGGCGGCGATGCGCGCGGCCGGCGACAAGGTCGAGCAAAAGACCTTCCCGGGCGTCACCCACGAGTTCTTCGGCATGTCCAAGGTCGTGAGCGGCGCCAAGCAGGCAAACGACCTGGCCGTCGCGCGGCTCAAGGCAGCATTCGCGGCTCCTGCGCCGCGCCGCTGAGCGTGCTGTCGGCGGTCTAGAACCGCCGCCGGCCCTTTTAGTTAGGACTTGCACCAATGACACAGACACCGGTCCGCTATTCTCCCGACGTCGAGGACGTGAAACCCGACGAGGGCGAGACGATCGCGAAGCTCAACGAGACGTTCGACACGATCCTCAAGAAGACCGCGGAGGATTACGATCATGCCGTCCGCTCGGTCCACGCCAAGGCGCACGGCTTCCTCGAAGGCACGCTGACCGTCCGTGACGGCCTGCCGGCAGAGCTGGCCCAGGGGCTGTTCGCCACACCAGGCGAGCACAAAGTCGTCATGCGCTTCTCGACCAATGCCGGCGACATCCTCCCCGACACGATCAGCCTGCCGCGTGGCCTCGCGGTGAAGATCATGGACGTCGAGGGCGAACGCCTGCCCGGTGCCGATGGACGCACTCAGGACTTCGTGATGGTCAACGGTCCGGTGTTCCAGAACAAGACCGCCGACCAGTTTCTGAGCAACCTCAAGCTGCTCGCAGGCACCACCGACAAGCTCGAGGGCACCAAAGAGACGATGTCGAAGGTGCTGCGTGGCGTGAACACCGTGTTGAGCGCGGTCGGCATCGAAAGCCCCAAGGTGCAGACGCTAGGCGGCGCTCCCAGCTCCGACCCGCTCGGCGAGACTTACTTCAGCGTCACGCCGTTTCGCTATGGCGACTTCATCGCCAAGTTTGCGGTCTTTCCCGTGTCCAAGGACCTCACCGATCAGACCGATACGACGATCGATGCCACCAACCGTCCCGATGCTCTGCGCGATGTAATCCGGTCCGAGACCCAGGTGCTCGACATGGAGTGGGAGTTGCGGGTCCAGCTCTGTCGCGACCTGGATAAGCAGCCGATCGAGGATCCCACCACCGAATGGAAGCAGGACGATGCGCCCTTCCAGACCGTCGCGACGATCCGCGCCGCGAAGCAGGACAGCTTCACCGAGGACAAGTTCCAGCAGATCAACGAGGAGATGCGGTTCTCAATCTGGACCGGGCTCGCCGCACACCAGCCACTCGGCAACATCAACCGGGCGCGCAACGGGACCTATCGTCACTCCGCCGACTTCCGCGCGCGTGTGAACGGCTGCCCCTATCATGAACCCTCGGCCGCTCAGGCCTGAACCGCCCTGCAAAGGATCTAACATGACCACGGCACTCGGTTACGCAGCCAAGCATTCCTTCAGCCGCTTGAAACCGCTCAAGTTCGAGCGGCCGGCGCCTAAGCCCAATGAGGTTCAGATCGACGTCCTCTATTGCGGCGTCTGCCATTCTGACATCCACCAGGTAGAGAACGACTGGGGCAATACCGTCTACCCCTGCATGCCGGGGCACGAGATCGTCGGCCGCGTCAGCGAGGCGGGCGC
>NZ_CAHJWW010000163.1 GCF_903643035.1 Sphingomonas bacterium
GGCCTGCGCGGTCGCCGCGGCCGGCGCTACCGCCGGTCCCTGATCGGTGCCGCCCGCCACGCCCTGCTGCCCGAGTCCCGGCTGCCCGCCCCGGTCCTGCCCGGGCCCCCCCTGACTTCGTACCACCATGATCGCCCCGGACGGCGCCGTCCGGGCGACCAGTCCGCTCGACGCGAGCAGCAGTCCGATCGCGGCGTCGGCGGTGTAGGGGCCTCGCAGACGCGGGGCGGTCTTCCCCCGCACGAGGCTGTCGGCGAAGATGATCTGCCTGCCCGACGACTGGCCGACGGTGCGAAGCGCCTCGCCCAACGGCATCGCGCCGATGTCGAACGTCCGCGTCTGCGCCCAGGCCGGCGCGCCGGCCATCAGGAGGGCGACCGCGCCGATCCGCGCCGCCGTGCCGAGACAGTGAAAACGCGAATGGCGGAAGCGCATGGTTAAGTCCCCCTGATCCGGGCGACCTTCTAGCCTCCCCGTTTAATCAAGGACGCGCCGCGCTCGCCGATCCTCAAAAGATTTTCGGGGGGAACGTGGCAGGATCAGTGTCTGGGGCCATTATCTGGGGCCAGTATCTGGAGTCAGTGCCTGGGGTTCCTGGCGGCGATGACGATGTCGGCGCCGCGGTCGGTCGCGGACACTGGCAGATAGTGGGAGACGGCATCGACGAACGTCGCGGTGTCGCCTGTCTGGAAGACGCCGCTGATCCTCATGTCGGCCGCGGTCGGAGAAACGACGACTTGTTGGCGGCTGTAGCGGTTGATGCGTGTCGCCACGCTCGCCAGCGGTTCGTCGTCGAAGTCGAGCATCCCCGCTTCCCACGCACCGGTCCGCCTGAGGTCGATCGTCGCCAGCGTCGCGCGCGACGCCGGCCGGAAGATCGCCTGCTGGCCGGGCGTCAGCGTGATGTCGCCCGGCGGCGGGCGCCGGAAGGCGGCGAGCGGCGGCGCGGCCTCCCGCGACGGCGTTATCACGACCCGGCCCTCGATCAGCGTCACCAGCTCGACCGGGCCGAGCAGGTCGATGTTGAACGCCGTGCCGGTGGCGACGACCGTGCGGCCGCGGGCCTCGACCAGGAAGGGGCGCAGCGGGTTGTGGGCGACGTCGAAGCGCGCCTGCCCGGCGAGCAGCACCAGCTTGCGCTGCTGTTTCGTGTACCGGACCTCCAGCCGTGACGATGCGTCGAGCGACACGCGCGAGCCGTCGTCGAGCGTGATCGTGCGCCGCTCGCCGCTGGCGGTCTGGTAGCTCGGCGGGAAGACGCTCCGCCACCACGCGCCGCCGCCGAACCCGGTGACGAGAAGGAAGATCAGGCAGATCGCCATCGCCGCGACCCGGCGCGACGGGACCCGGCGCGAGCGGCCCGCCCGCTGGGCGCGGCGCAGCGCGTCGCGGCGCAGGTGCAGCAGGTCGGGCGAACTGGACTGCTCGCCGACGGCGATCCACCCGGCCTCGACATGGCGCAAGGCCACCGGGTTCGCCGCGTCGGCGACGAGCCATGCCTCGAACCCCGGACTGGTCTCCAGGTCCCGGTCGGCGAGGTGCGCCTGCCAGAAGCTCGCCTCGGCGAGGCGGCCCAGGGCGGCGTCGTGCTCGCCGACGCTCATCGTCCACCGCGCTCCAACCACAACGCGAGGTGCAGGGTCGCGCGCGTCACCTCCTTTTCGACGGTGCTCCGGCTCAGGCCGTAGAGGTGGGCGATGTCTCGCTGTTTCATGCTTTCCAGCCGGAATAGGAGGTACATGTCTCGGGTCCGTTCGGGCAACGCGCCCAGGGCGCGGACGACCCGCCCCACCTCGTCCTTTGCCAGTAAGACGCGTTCCGGATGCCGATCCTCAACGAGTTCCGCCACGAGGCTCGCGACCCGGCCCGGGTGGACGTCCGACAGGAGCGCGGCGTTGCGCACTCCCTTCCGCCTCGCACGGTCGCGCAACAGGTTGACGGCGATGCGGAAGACATATCCCCTGGCGTCCGCGATGCCGTCCTGCGGGTGCTTGGGCAGGAGCCGCGAAAACACCTCCTGCGTCAGGTCTTCCGCTTCTCCGGCGTCCTTCACGCGTCGGAGGAAAAAGCTCAGCAGCGGCCTGCGGAACTCCGCGTACAGGGCCTGGGTGGAGGAGTGTTCGCTCTCGACCTTCAATTTCATGCGGCGCTCCTTGGGCCGGATGATGAAGTCAACTGCAAGGCGACGCAAATGCCTTCGACGGCCCGCAGCCATGGTCTGTCCGCGGTGATCCCGCGAGCACGGCTTTTGAGGGTTTCGCCGTCACCATGCGTCTTAGCCTTGCGAGGGTCCGGGGATCGTCTGGCCACGCCCACATGGCGGCGTGTCACCCGGACCGGCGACGCACGGGGGAACATGGCATGATTTCAGCGAACACCGTGGGCGGCGTCCGGGCGCGTCGGCCGGACCGGCATCCGGGGCTCGTCCTGCTCGCGGGCATCGCATTGTCGCTCGGCGCCTGCGGTCGCGACGGCGCCGGTGCCGGCGGGACGGTGCCGGACTGGGCGCGGGAGACCGCGCACACCTATGCATCCACGCTCGCGCCCGACGAGCTGGCGAAGCTCGGCGTCGCGTGGGAGTTCGACGACTTCACGGTGCGCGGCCGCACCCATCGCGGGATGGAGGCGACGCCGATCGTCGCGGGCGGCGTCCTGTACGTCACCGGGCCGTGGAGCGTCGTCTACGCTCTCGACGCGAAGACGGGGGCCGAGCTGTGGCGGTACGACCCCGAGGTCGACGGCCATTTCGCCCGCCACGCCTGCTGCGACGCGGTCAACCGCGGCGTCGCGGTGGCGGACGGGACCGTCTACGTCGGCACGCTCGACGGCTATCTTGCCGCACTGAACGCGAAGACGGGCAAGCCGCTGTGGAAGGTCGACACGCTGGCCGACCGGGGCATGAGCTACGCCGTCACCGGCGCGCCGCGGATCGCGGGCCGCAACGTCGTGATCGGCAACGGCGGCGCGGAGATGGGCGCGCGCGGCTATGCCACCGCCTACGACCGCAAGACGGGGAAGCTCGCCTGGCGCTTCTGGGCGGTGCCGGGCGACCCCGCCAAGGGCGACGAGACCCCCGAGATCACGGAGGCGCGCAAGACCTGGGACCCGCACTCCGCCTGGGGGTTCGGCGGCGGCGGCACGCCCTGGGACTCGATCGTCTACGATCCCGAGACGAACATCGTCTACATCGGCACCGGCAACGGCATGCCGCACCCCAAATGGCTGCGCAGCCCCGGCGGCGGGGACAATCTGTACCTGTCGTCGATCGTCGCGCTCGACGCCGATACCGGCCGCAAGAAATGGCACTATCAGACGACGCCCGGCGACAGCTGGGACTATACCGCCACGCAGAACATGATCCTGGCGAACCTGACGATCGGCGGCCATGAGCGCAAGGTCGTCATGCAGGCGCCGAAGAACGGCTTTTTCTACGTCCTCGACCGCGTCACCGGCGAGCTGCTGTCGGCCCGGAAATACACCACCGCCACCTGGGCCGACCATGTCGACCTCAAGACCGGGCGGCCGGTGTTCACCGAGCAGGGCGACTTCTCCAAGGCCGTCAAGCTCGTCTGGCCGTCCGAGTTCGGCGCCCACAACTGGCATCCGATGTCGTACAGCGAGCGGACCGGGCTGGTCTACATCCCGGTGCTGGAGGCGCCGATGACCTTCAAGGTGAAGCCGGTGCCCTGGCAGCCCTATACGGTCATCCAGGGGTCGGAGGCGCTGTTCGCCGACGCCAGTACGCCTGTGCCCGTACTCACGGGCCAGCCAAAGCCGAAGTTCGACACGGTTCTCACCGCCTGGGATCCGGTGCGCCAGAAGGCCGTCTGGACCGGCAAGCCGCAGCCGTTCTACGGCGGCGGCACGATGACGACGAGCGGGGGCCTGGTCTTCGAGGGCGGTTCCGACGGCTATCTGACGGTGTACGAGGGGCGCGACGGTACCGTCCTGCAACGGATCAACATCGGCACCGCCGTGATGGCGTCGCCGATGGCCTATGAGATCGACGGCGAACGCTACGTGGCCGTCACCGCCGGGCTCGGGGGTGCCGCCCTCGGCGGTTTCCCGGCCGGCGCGGTAGCGATGCGGCGCGCGAACACCGAACGGCTGATCGTCTTCAAGCTGGGCGGCACGGCGCCGAAGCTGCCGCCGCTCAAGGTCGCCGCCGCGGCGATGCCGGCGCCCGCCCAGTATCGGGGGACAGCGGCAATGGTGCGCCATGGCGCCGCCCTCTTCGCAACCAACTGCTCCAACTGCCACGGCACGCCCGGCACGGCGACGGGCTATCCCGATCTCTGGAACATGCCGCCGTCGACCCACGCCGCGATCCAGGCGATCGTTCACGACGGCGCGTTGAGCGAGGCCGGCATGTCCTCCTTCTCCGACGTGCTCAGCAGCAAGGACATCGACGACATCCACGCCTTCATCAGCATGCCGCCGCGAAGCGTCCCTCCGGTCAAGGATCACGATCAGTGACGGGCTGCCCCGGCTGCGCGGAGGACTCTCGCGGTCCTCCGCGCGACTCGTCTGAAGCGGTTTCCCGACCATTCTGCACACCATCGTCACCCTTCGGACGTCCGCTCGCGCGGCGGGACTCTTCTGGCCCGGCGCAGCGTTGGCCATCGGTCACGATGCGGTGGCGGGGCGCCCTTCTGGCACCTCACGCCGGACCAGGATCGCCTTCGTGCGGGTGACGCGACGTGGTCGGAAGACCGCCCTAGCGCCGTCGTGGTTGCAGGCCGGCGGCGAGCGCGATGCCGGCCGCCAGCTGCACCAGTCCGTAGAGCCGGCGACGTCCCGGCCGGCCGCCGAACGGCCTGATGAGCAGGTCGACCGCGCCGACCCGCGACCGCCACAGGTCAACGTGCCGCGTCGGCTGGAGCAGGCCCAGCGCACCGTCGCCGATCATGAACACCGCCGCCATCTCCGCCGCGCGCTTGACGCCGACCGACAGGTTGCTCTCGCCCGAGTTGGCGCCTCGTGTCGGGTCCGTCACTGCGCCGTCGCCCGCTTCGCCTGTTCCGCCTGCCATGCCTGATACTCCTCCACCGCGGCCGATCGCCTGAGGACGCGCGCGTCCGGATCCAGTACCACATGCGCGCCGTCCGGTACCGCAAGGAAACCGGCGCCGCCGACCATCCCGACGCGGACGATCCGCCCGTCGACGCTCGCTTCCACCGGCATCGGGAACACGCCCCCGCCCGGCGCCAGCCAGCGCAGCGCGAGCCCGCCGGGCGCGGGCGCCTGCACCAGCTCGGGCAGCGCCGCCTGCCGGAGGTACACGTCGAAGAACCAGCCGTAGTCGCGCCCCGTGACCTGCCGCACGAAGCCCTCGAACTCGCGCGTCGAGCCATAGCGCGTCGTGAAGTTGCCCGGCTGCGGGTCGTCGCGGCCGTACACCTCCAGCCGCGTCGCGCGCTGCCATGCGGCATCGCCGATCAGCCAGCGCAGCGTGTGGAGCATCCAGGCGCCCTTGTAGTAGATGTCCTGCCCCGGCCCGCCGGTCGAGGTCTCGTACACCTCCTCCTCCGTAAGCTGGCGTCCGCTGACGATCGGCGCCTTGTCGAGGATGCGGTTGCGCTGGTCGTCCATCATCGTGGCATAGCGCGCCTCGCCCTCGCGCCAGCGGCCGTAGAGCGGTTGCATATACTCCTCGAACCCCTCGTGGAGCCAATAGTCGTCCCAGTTGGCGGCGGTCACCTGGTTGCCGAACCATTCATGGCCGAACTCGTGCTGGAACAGCCAGTCGAACCCCTCGGGCTTCTTGGCGTAGCCGTTGCCGTAGCCGTTGATCGTCTGGTGCTCCATGCCGAGGTACGGCGTCTCGACCACGCCCACCTTCTCGGCGCCGAACGGATAGGGGCCGACCACGCTTTCGTAGAAGTCGAGCGTCGGGGCGAACTCGGCGAACAGCGCGCGCGCCTTGGCCTCCTCGCCGGGCAGGTACCAATAGGCCATCGGGATCGTGTTGCCGTAGCGCGAACGGTAGTCGCCCTCGATCACCTCATAGGGCGCGACGTTCAGCGCGATGCCATAGGTGTCGGGGTGTTCGATCCGCCAGTTCCAGCGGCTGCGCCCGTCGGGCAGCGGGTCGACGCCGGTCAGCACGCCGTTCGATGGCGCCTTCAGCCCGGCTGGCACGGTGATGTGGAGCGTGACGACGCCCGGTTTCCCGGTCGGATGGTCGAGGCAGGGCCAGAACAGGTCGCAGCCATAGCTCTCGGCGGTGGTGGCGAACCACGTCCGGCCGTCCTGCGTCTTCGACCAGACCATGCCCGCGTCCCACGGCGCCTTGACCGCCACGTGCGGCTGGCCGCCATAGGCGATGCGCGCGGTC
>NZ_CAHJWW010000164.1 GCF_903643035.1 Sphingomonas bacterium
ACCCCCAGCGCGATCGCGAGGCCCGCCACCGCCAGCGCCGCCCCTGCCCGCCCGCCGCGCCCGATCGCCAGCGCCGCTGCGGCAAGCGCAAGAGCGGCCAGCATCGTCGCGACCCACTGAACCTGGTGCGGCAGCGCGAACCACGCCGTCACACCCATCCCCAGCATGACCGGCAGCCACAACGGCAACTGATCGCGTTCCGCCTCCAGCCAGGACTCGACTGCGCCGCGACACCGGATCCACGACCTTGCCGGGCCGGTTTGAAGGCGCCAAAGCCACATGCTAGGGGCGAAACCGGCTATCGTGGCCATGACATCCTCAGTCTGGGAGCGAGCGCGGTTGAGCGCAACGGATAACATCGGCGCGTCGGCAGGCGCCGCGGCGGATGTGCAGGTGGTGACCCGCTTCGCCCCCTCGCCCACTGGGTTCCTGCACATCGGCGGCGCGCGGACGGCGCTGTTCAACTGGCTGTTCGCCCACCA
Organism: Sphingomonas bacterium; assembly: GCF_903643035.1. Lineage (GTDB taxonomy): Bacteria > Pseudomonadota > Alphaproteobacteria > Sphingomonadales > Sphingomonadaceae > Sphingomonas. The sequence goes on from NZ_CAHJWW010000164.1 coordinate 483, forward strand.
TCACGGCGGCCGCTTCCTGCTGCGGATCGAGGATACCGATCGCGTCCGCTCGACGCAGCCGGCGATCGACGCGATCATCGACGGCATGCGCTGGCTGGGCCTCGATTGGGACGGAGAGGCGGTGCACCAGTTCGCCCGCGCCGCCCGCCACGCGGAGGTCGCGCGGCTGCTGGTCGACCACGGCCATGCCTATCGCTGCTATGCGACGCCCGACGAGCTGACGGGTCTGCGCGACGCGCAACGCGCCGCCGGCCAGCCGATCCGCTACGACGGGCGCTGGCGCGACCGATCGCCCGAGGAGGCGCCCGCGGACCTGCCCTACGTCATCCGGCTGCGCGCTCCCCGCAACGGCGCGACGACGATCGCCGATCTAGTCCAGGGCGATGTCACCGTGCAGAATGCGGAGCTGGACGACATGGTCCTGCTGCGCTCGGACGGCACGCCGACGTACATGCTGGCGGTCGTGGTGGACGACCACGACATGGGCGTGACGCATGTGATCCGCGGCGACGATCACCTCAACAACGCGTTCCGGCAGCTGCCGATCGTCCGGGCGATGGATGCGATCGAGGCCGGCTGGCCGGATCCGGTCTACGCTCACATCCCGCTGATCCACGGCCCGGACGGCGCCAAGCTGTCGAAGCGTCACGGCGCGGTGGGGATCGACGCGTATCGCGACACGCTGGGCATCCTGCCCGAGGCGCTGGACAACTATCTCCTGCGGCTCGGCTGGGGCCATGGTGACGACGAGATCATCTCGCGCGCGCAGGCGACGCAGTGGTTCGACATCGCGGACGTGGGCAAGGGACCGTCGCGTTTCGACCTGAAGAAGCTGGAAAGCCTCAACGGCCACTACCTGCGCGAGGCGGACGATGCGCGGGTGGCGGCGCTGGTCGCGCCCAGACTGGACGCCGGCTCGGGTAGCGCGCTGGGCGGCGACGCGTTCGACCTGCTCGTGCGCGCGATGGCGGTGCTGAAGGTGCGCGCCGCCAATCTGGACGAGCTGGCCGACGGAGCCCGCTTTCTTGCCGCCACCCGGCCGCTGGCGATCGCGCCCGATGCCGAACCGTTGCTCGCCGGCTCCGCCCCCGCGCTGCTCGCCGCCGCACATGCGGCGCTTGACGCGGTCGAACGATGGGATACGGCGCATCTCGATGCTGCGGTGCGGGCAGTGGCCGAGAAGGCCGGCGCGAAGCTTGGCCAGGTGGCGCAGCCCCTGCGGGCGGCGCTGACCGGCCGGCGGACATCGCCGGGCATCTTCGACGTGCTGGAACTGCTCGGGCGAACCGAGAGCCTGGCGCGCATCGCGGACCGAATGGCGCCTGACGGGAAGGAACGACTGGAATGAGCGACTCGATGAAGCTTTCCCTTGGCGACAAGCAGCTCGACTATGCGGTGCTCAAGGGCAGCGTGGGACCCGAGGTGGTCGATATCCGCAAGTTCTATGCGCAAACCGACTCGTTCACCTACGATCCGGGCTTCACCTCGACTGCCAGCTGCCAGTCGACGATCACCTATATCGACGGCGACGAAGGCGTGCTGCTCCATCGCGGCTACCCAATCGGCGAGCTGGCCGAGAAGTCGAACTTCATGGAGGTCGCCTATCTCCTGCTCAACGGCGAGTTGCCGGAGGCGGAAGCGTTCGACGATTTCCGCTACACCATCACGCGCCACACTATGGTGCACGAGCAACTGGCCAGCTTCTTCTCGGGCTTTCGCCGCGATGCGCATCCGATGGCGATCATGTGCGGCGTCGTCGGCGCGCTCAGCGCCTTCTATCACGACTCGACCGACATCCACGATCCGCAGCAGCGCACGATCGCGTCGCACCGTCTGATCGCCAAGATGCCGACGATCGCGGCGATGGCGTACAAGTACAGCGTCGGCCAGCCGTTTCTATATCCAGACAACTCGCTGAGCTACACGGGCAATTTCCTGCGCATGACGTTCGGCGTACCGGCCGAGCCATATGAGGTGAACCCGGTGATCGAGCAGGCACTCGACCGTATATTCATCCTCCACGCCGATCACGAGCAGAACGCGTCGACCTCGACCGTACGGCTCGCGGGATCCTCGGGCGCCAACCCGTTCGCGTGCATGGCGGCGGGCATTGCCTGTCTGTGGGGGCCGGCGCACGGCGGCGCGAACGAGGCGGCGCTGAACATGCTCCACGAGATCGGCCGGCCCGAGCGTATCCCCGAGTTCATCGCCCGCGCCAAGGACAAGAACGATCCGTTCCGCCTGATGGGTTTCGGGCACCGCGTATACAAGAACTACGACCCGCGCGCGACCGTCATGCAGAAGACGGTGCGCGAGGTCTTCAAGGCGATGAACGTCAGCGATCCGGTCTTCGATGTCGCGCTGCAACTCGAAGAGATGGCACTGAACGACGATTATTTCCGCGAGAAGAAGCTGTTTCCCAACGTGGACTTCTATTCGGGTGTGATCCTGTCGGCGATGGGCTTTCCCACGTCGATGTTCACGGCGCTGTTCGCGCTCGCCCGCACCGTCGGCTGGGTGGCGCAATGGAACGAGATGATTACCGATCCCGACCAGAAGATCGGCCGCCCGCGTCAGCTCTACACAGGTCCGACGAAGCGCGAATACGTGCCGCTCGGCTCGCGCTGATGCAGGCCGTCGCAGCCGGGATCCGCATCGTGGCGGCGTTGATGGTGCTGATGGGACTGCTCTGGATCGGTCAGGGCACGGGGTTGATCCACTGGCCCGCGAGCAGCTTCATGCTCGATCAGCGGCCCTGGGCCGTGCGCGGTGCACTGCTGGCGATCGCGGGCGTCGGACTGTGGCTGGCCGGTCGGCGAGTGGCCAGGCGCTAGCGCCGCCTCACCGCGCCGGCAGCGAGAAGACGAAGCGCGCGCCCTGTTCCGGTGCGCTGTCCACCGTCAGGTCACCGCCCATCGCCCGCGCCAGGCGTCGGGCGACATACAGGCCGATGCCGCTGCCGCCGGGCTCGGACCGGTCGACCCGCTCGAACTTGTCGAAGATGCGTGCCTGGTCTTGCGCGGCGATACCCTTGCCCTGGTCGGCGACCACCACGATCGCGTTGGCGCCCTCGCGTTCGGTCCGGATCCACACCGTTCCGCCTTCGGGCGAGTAGCGCACCGCATTGCCGACCAGGTTGACCATTACCTGCAGCGCGCGTCGGAACTCGCCTGTCGTGGGCAGGGTATCGTCGGGCATGGGCCGGTCGATCCGCACGCCCGCGTCCGACGCGCGCACCCCCAGCAGGCCTCCGGCTCGCCGAGCGACGTCGGCTAGGTCGATCGCATCGGCGGCGACGACGAAATCGGGTCGCTCGATCGCCTGGAGGTCGGCGAGATCGTCGACCAATGCGATCAGATGCCGTCCGGCGCTGGCGATGTCGGCGGCATAGTCGACATAGTCCGCCCGCAGCGGTCCGTCGGCCTGTGCGTGGATCGAATCGGCGTTGGCGACGATGATGCCGAGCGGCGCCCGCAGGACCGTGTCGAGCCGCGCGCTGAACGCCTGGGTCAGCGTTGCCGCTTCCGCCGCGTCCGGGTCGACCGCAATGGTCCCGACGAAGCCGGCGAATGCGCCTCCCGGATCGAGCCGCGCTGTCGCTGCGATCAGCACCGGCCGGTCGGATCCCCGAATGGTCGCGCGCTGGCCGGCGAACCCCTGGCGCTGGGCGAGCGCGGCGATCACCGGCAGGTCGCCGTCCGCGCCCTCCGCCAATCGGAACGCCTGCGTGAACGGTCGACCGAGCAGGCCGGCCACGTCGAGGCCGAACCGCCCGCCCGCCTCCGGCGACAAGGCGGTCAGCCGCATCGCCGCATCGGTTTCCCAGCGGTCATCGCCGCCGTCGGGCAGCGGCGCGGGTCGGTCTGCGGCGGGGCGCAGCAACTGTCGCCACGGTTGGCGTTCGCGCCAGTCGCCGATCGTCAGCGCGACGGCCCCGCCCTCCACCGGCTGCGCGCGGATCCAGAGGTCCAGGTCCGCTACCTCGTCCGCCACCGTCACGCCGCGCGAGATGAGCACGCCTAGTCGTCCCGCGAGCCGCGCGAGCGTCGCGATCGGGTTCACCGCCAGCGGCTCGCCGATCGCTCCGCCCGCACGCGCGTTGAGCGCCAGCAACGCCTCGTCCGCGCTGGCCAGCCGCCCTTCCTGGTCGATCAGGCCGCGAACGGTTCCCCGATCGATCATCGCCCCGATGCTCCGGTCGCGCCGAGCGTCCGCACGTCCGCCAGCGCGGCGCGATAGCATGGCGGCAGGCTCGCCCCCGCGAAGACCGCCGCCGCGCGCTCCGGCGCGACCGTCATCGCGACGTCCAGCGCGGCGACGAACCGGTCGAGGTCGCGGCGCGGATCGGCCTCCGCCAGCGCGACTCCGATCCGCGCGATCGTCGCCCGATCCAGATCCTGCGCGCGTAGCAGCAGCCACAGTCGCTCGCCGGCCGCATCGGTCAGCATCGCGCGGACGGCGCCGAATGTCAGCCCGCTCGCGTGCGCGAGCAGGGCGACGAACAGCACCGGCTGCCGATCGCCGATCGCCTCCAGCAACAGGGCGGGCAGTTCGTCCGGGCGAGCACCGACGAGCTCCGCGAACCGCATCGCGCTAGACTGGGGCGAGACCTCGTCCGGCGTCGCGTCGATCATTTCCGCCGCCGCCTCCACCAGCGCGTGATCGACGCGGGGATCCTCGGCCATCCGGTCGCGCAGCAGCGCCGCCGTCCACCAGACCAATCGATCGCGCATCACGACTGGCAACGGCGGCGCGACATCGGGCGCCTGTCGGTTATGTGCCGCAAGGAGCGCCGATGCGGCCTCCGCGATGTCAGGCTCCGGACAGCCGGCGAGCCGGGCGAGCAGGCTGGGGCGATCGGCTCCCGTCGAGGCGCCGGGCGGGAGATTTGCGGCCAGCGCCTCCAGCCGCACGATCGCCAGCAGTTCGGAGAGGACGAGCGCCTCGTTCGCGGCCAGCGCGAACAGGTCGGCGAGCAGCGACACAGGGTCGTCGAGCAGCCGTTCGGCGGCGGCCACGGCCTGCATCGCTCCCAGTCTCTGGGCCGCGCCCAGTCGCACGCCGCGCTCGATCGGCGCCGCCGCCGCCGCAAGACGACGGCGCAGCGACGCAAGGGTGCGCTCGTCGAGCCGATGCTCGACCGGCAGCGCCAGCTCGCGCAGCGCCCGCCGCTCGTGCGACCCGGCGGCATCCAACGCCGCACTCGCCGCATGCACCAGCGTATCGGCGCGCGTGTCCGCATCCTGTGCGATCGTCGGGATTATGGTTCTGGACTCGACCGGCATGCGTTCGCCTTTAGCGCGACGTCGTTAAAAGCGGGCTAAGCGTCGCGCCGCAGCGCCTCGATCGCCGCCGCCAGGGTTGCCACGGCATAAAGCGCGACGGCAACGAGGCCGGTCATCGGTCGCCCGACCGCCGAGAACGGTATGAGCAATGCCAGACATGCCGCCGGCGTGCTCCACCAGCGCCGCCGCAGCTTGGGCAGCGCCGCCCGCTCGCCCAGCCCGACCAGCAGGACGAGCACGATCGCCACCACCGGCGCGCCCGCCGTGCCCCCGCCCGTGGACATCCCGCCCGTGGACATGCCGGTCGCGACCATGCCGCTGGTCGGCGTCAGACCGCGTCCCAGCAGGATCGCCCCCACCGCCGCCAGCACGGCGATCGCGCCCTCCTGGCCTATCGCAAACGCACCCTCCTCGCGCAGCCGGGCCAGCGTCGCGCCAAGCGCCAGCGGAAATACCGCGGTCAGCAGCAGCAGCAGCCCGGACGTCGGCCATCCTGCGATCAGCGCGCCGATCCCCGCCAGTCCCAGC
>NZ_CAHJWW010000165.1 GCF_903643035.1 Sphingomonas bacterium
GGCCTCGGGCGCCTCGGTCTCGACGCCGGCGTTCCTGCCCTTGGCGACAGGCTTGGTGGCCTTCCTCGCCTTCGTCGGCTTGGCCTCCGCGCCGGCGGCGGCGGCGTCGCCGGCCGCATCCGTCGCCCCGGTCCCAACGCCCGGCGCGGCATGGTCGTGCGCCGGATCGCCGTGGTCCGCATGATCGTGGCCAGAATGATCGTGGTCCGCGTGATCGCCTTCCGGATGGTCGTGCGCGTCGTCGTCATGGTCGTGAACGTGCGTGCCGGTCGCAAAACCGTCCTCGCTCTCAATCGCGGCCTCCAGCTCGGCGCGAGTCACCTCGCGCTCGGTGATCGCGGCCTTGTCGAACAGGAAATCGACGACCTTGTCCTCGTACAGCGGCGCGCGAAGCTGGGCGGCCGCCATCGGCTCCTGCTGGATATACTGGGCAAACTTCTGCCGATCCTCGGGGCGGTATTGCTGCGACGCCTGAGCGACCAGCCGGTTCATCTCCTGGCTGTTCACCTCGATGCCGTTCGCCTGCCCGATCTCGGACAGCAGAAGCCCTAGCCGGACGCGCCGCTCGGCGATGCGGCGGTAATCGTCGCGCTCGCCTTCCATCTCCGCCCTGGCCTGGTCGGGGTCGGCCTCGTGCGTCGCCTCGTGCTCCAGCTGCTGCCAGATCTGCGCGAACTCCGCCTCCACCATCGACGGCGGCACCGGAAAGTCGTGCCCCTCCGCCAGCTGGTCGAGCAGCTTGCGCTTCATGTGGGTGCGGGTCAGGCCGTTCAGTTCCTGCTCCACCTGCCCCTTCACCAGCCCGCGCAGCTGGTCGAGGCTCTCCAGCCCCAAGCCCTTGGCCATCTCGTCGTCGATCGCGCTCTCGGCGGCGGTCTTCACCGCCTTTACCGACAGGTCGAACGTCGCGGCCTGGCCGGCGAGCGACTTTTCGGCATAGTCGGCAGGGAAGGTCACGGCGATCCGCCGCTCCTCGCCGACCGTCGCGCCGACCACCTGGTCCTCGAACCCCGGGATCAGCCGGCCCGCGCCCAGCTCGACCGACATGTCCTCGCCGGTGCCGCCCGGAAAGGCGACGCCTTCGGCGGTCCTGCCGACGAAGTCCATGACGACCGTATCGCCGGTGGCCGCGGCATGCCCTTCGGGCGCATCCTCGAACCGCTTCTGCTGACCGGCGAACCGCTGCAGTTGCTCGTCGACCGCCGACTCCTCGGCGGGCACCGTCAGCCGCTCCAGCGCCAGGCCGTCGATCGCGGGCGCGGGCACGTCCGGCAGCACCTCCAGCTCGACCTTCACCTCCGCATCCCGGCCGGGCGCATAGTCGCCGTCGAGTTCGACCGACGGCTGGGTCGCGGGGCGCAGGCCGTGCTCGGCGAGCAGCGCCTGAACGCCGTCCTGGATCGATCCGTTCAGCGCCTCCTGCGTCATCGCGGGACCGTGCATCTTGCGGACGAGGTTGGCGGGCACCTTGCCGGGGCGGAAACCGGGCATCCGCACCTGCGGCGTCACCCGCTTCAGCTCGGCGGCGACGCGGCTCTCCACGTCGCGGGCGGTGATGGTCATCCGGTAGGCGCGCCTCAGCCCCTCGTTCAACGTCTCGACAGTCTGCATTTCGGGGCCTCTGTTACGGGAATGATGCTACGGGAACGGTGCCACGGGAACGGGCTGGCAGGAAGATCGTGGGCGAGCCGCCGCGTCTGCGGACGGACTGGTGCGGGCGAAGGGACTCGAACCCCCACATCTTGCGATGGCAGGACCTAAACCTGCTGCGTCTACCAATTCCGCCACGCCCGCTTGCTCGGACATCGCCGGTCCGGGCCGCTTATCGCAGTGGCCGTGCCGGAGCAACCCGGCGCGGAGCGGGAGCGACCCGGCGCGGAGCGGGAGCAACCCGGCGCGGTGCAGGTGCGTTGAGGGCGGCGAAGGAGACGATCATCATGGCTTCCATCCCGCCAACCGAACTGCCGATGCCGTCGGACCCCGTCGAGCCCGGCTTCGCGCCGCCCGAGATCAACCCGCCCGGACCCGACATCGACATGCCCGATCCCGGCATGCCCGACAGCGACCCCGGCACCGCGCAGCCCGCCGAGATCTGAAGGACGCAACCATGAGCGACACTGACATGAACCTGCCCGAAAAAGGCCCCGGCCTGCCTGGTCATGACGACTCCCGTCCCGACATCGAACAGGCGGTGCAAGCCCGCTCCGACGCGGTCGCCCATGGCGAGGGCGGGACGGAATCCGACACCTTCACCGCGCCCGGCGTGGAGGACGGCGTCGGCGGCACGGGCGGCGAGGTGAAGAGGGACACGCAGGATCAGCAATAGGCCGATGGGAGGACGGCCGCGTCCTCCCTCATCCCGCCAGCGCCTTTCTCAGTACCTCGTTGACGACGCCCGGGTTTGCCTTGCCGCCCATGGCCTTCATCGTCTGGCCGACGAAGAAGCCGAACAGCGCCTCCTTGCCGCCGCGATACTGGGCGAGCTGGCCGGGGTTCTTCGCCAGCACATCCGCGATCACCGCCTCGATCGCGCCCGTGTCGCTGGTCTGCTTCAGCCCGCGCTCGGCGACGATCGCGTCGGCGTCGCGACCGGTCTCCAGCATCAGCTCGAACACCTGCTTGGCGAGGCTGCCCGACAGCGTGCCGTCCGCGACCAGCGCCAGCAGCCCCGCCGCCTGGTCGGGAACGACCGGGCTGCGCTCGATGCCGAGGCCCAGCCGGTTGAGCGCGCCGAACAGCTCGCCCGTCACCCAGTTGGCGGCCGGCACCGCTGGCACGCCGGTCCGCAGCAGCGCGTCGAACCAGCGCGCGGTCTCCACCTCCGCCACCAGCACGCCCGCGTTGTAGGGCGTAATGCCCAGCGCCTCGTACCGCCGGCGCTTGGCGTCGGGAAGCTCGGGCAGGCTCGCGCGGCATTCGTCGAGGAACGCCTCGTCCAGTTCGAGCGGCAGCAGGTCGGGATCGGGGAAATAACGATAGTCGTGCGCGTCCTCCTTGGAGCGCATCGATCGGGTGACGCCGCGGTCCGGGTCGAACAGCCGCGTCTCCTGGACGATGCGGCCGCCGTCCTCCAGCACCCCGACCTGCCGCCGGGCCTCATGCTCGATTGCGGCCATCACGAAGCGGACGGAGTTGACGTTCTTCGTCTCGGTGCGCGTGCCCAGCTCGTCGCCGGGCCGGCGCACGCTGACGTTGACGTCGGCGCGCATCGACCCTTCCTCCATGTTGCCGTCGCAGCTGCCGACATAGCGCAGGATCGCGCGCAGCTTGCGCAGATATGCGCCAGCCTGCGCCGGCGAGCGCATGTCGGGGCGGCTGACGATCTCCATGAGCGCGACGCCCGAACGGTTGAGGTCGACATAGGAGCGCGTGGGATGCTGATCGTGCATCAGCTTGCCGGCGTCCTGCTCGACATGGATGCGCTCGACGCCGATCGTCACGACGTCCTCGCCCCCGTCCACCGAGGGATCGCCGATCGCCAGCGATCCCTCGCCGACGAGCGGGTGGAAGAGCTGGCTGATCTGATACCCCTGCGGCAGGTCGGCGTAGAAATAGTTCTTGCGGTCGAACCGGCTCCACCGGTTGATCGTCGCGTCGATGGCCATGCCGGTGCGTACCGCCTGGCGGATGCACTCGGCGTTGGGCACGGGCAGCATGCCGGGCATCGCCGCGTCGACCAGGCTGACCTGGGTGTTGGGCTCCGCGCCGAAGGTGGTGGAGGCACAGGAGAACAGCTTGGCCCGGCTCGCGACCTGCGCATGCACCTCCAGGCCGATCACCACCTCCCAGTCGCCGGTGGCGCCACGGATGCGATAGGGGGCGGATGCGTCGGCCATGGCTGTATCTCTGCGCGAGGGTGTCCCGGCGACGGATAGCGAAGGCCGCGCGCGCGGTCGCGGTCAATCGACCGCGCGCGAGATACGTTCCGCGATCAGCCGGGCAGGGCGGCCACGTCGACCTTCTCGACCCAATAGGGGAAGAACGCGGGCGGGCGCGTCGACCAGCCAGACGCGGTGGCGGCCGCCTCGCTGATCGACTGGAGCAGCTTGCGCCGCAGTTCGGGATGGAGATGCGGCAGCGCCGCCGCGGAGCAGAACGCCGCCGGCAGCCAGGGCCGGACCGACGCCCCGATCAGTCGCTCGTAGAGGAACCGGAACGCGGAGAACGTCGTCAGCCGCCCCTGCCCCAGGTCGAACGCGGTCACCGCGATCAGCGGCGCGAGCAGCGGCTCCACCGCGTCGAGGCCGCTGTCTTCGGGGATGGCGGCGCGTATGTCCTCCAGCCGCTCGTATGTCCGGGCCTGCGCGCGAATGCTCGCGGCCTCGACGATGTCGCGCGACCAACGGGCCATCGCGTCCTCGCGGTCGAGGCCGATGTCCAGCGACCGGCGCACGTAACGCTGCGTCGACGCCGGAAACGCGGCGAACTCCTTCATCTCGGCCAAGGTCATCGCGCCCTCGGCCGGCCTCATGCGTGCGCCCATCGTCCCGCTCCCGACTGGATCAGCTTCGACGATCATGCGCCGGGATGGTTAACGCAACCCTCAACGAGAACCGTCACGCATCAAAAGAGCCACGAAAGCTTGTGCGGCGCAACATGCCTGCGACGAACGGAGTTGCGACGGACCGATCATGTCAAATTGCGGCATCGGCGACACAGTGACGGCACAGTAGCGACCCGGTGACGCCACGGCGCCGACCGGCCCGGATCAGCGACCCTCCGCCGCCTCGTCGAAGCCGGACGACGCGGGGGGCTCGGTGCTGCTGCCCGGGACCGTGGACGAGATGGGGTCGGACGCGTCCATCGACTCGTCCAGGCCGTTGTCGAGCTGCGCCTGGACGTTGCCGGGGTCCTTTTCCAGCCTGCGCTGGATCGACTCGTCCTGCCCCGCATCCTGGCGCGGATCGCGATCCGGACCGCCCGCTTCGGGAGCGGGCGCCACCGACAGGGTGTCCATCGCGTCGTCCTTGTCGGCCACCATCTTGTCGTCGGCCACCATTTTTCTCCCACTGTCTGCCCGCTGAACGCCCGCGATCCCGACCCGTTCCGGCCCGTGATCCATGCGACGGGCGGCGCCCGACACGAAAAAGGCCCGGCGATCGCTCGCCAGGTCCATCGTGTCGTATCTCGTCCGGATCAGTTGCGGTTGCCGAACAGCCGCAGGATGAACAGGAACATGTTGATGAAGTCGAGATACAGGTTCAGCGCCGACAGCACGACCACGCGCCCCTCGTTGCCGGTGCCCGCGACCTGGAAATACAGGCTCTTGGTCTTCTGCGTGTCATAGGCGGTCAGGCCCGCGAACAACAGGACGCCGACGAGCGAGATCAGCATCGCCAGCGGGCCGGAATGCGTGAACATGTTGATGACGCTCGCCACCAGCAGACCGACGACGCCGATGATGAGGAACGTGCCGAACGCCGACAGATCCCGCTTCGTCGTGTAGCCATACAGGCTCAGCGCGCCGAACCCGGCCGCCGTCGCCGCGAACGCCTGCGCGATCGCGAGCGGGCTGTAGACGAGGAAGACCGTCGACAGCGACAGACCCATCACCGCCGCATAGCCCCAGAACAGCGCGTGCAGCGTCGACACGCTCATGCGGAACGCGCCCATGCTGATGCCGAACACGAAGGCCAGCGGCGCGAAGATGATGACGTACTTCAGCGGACCGCCGTTAATGAACACCTGCGCGGCGAGCGAGTCCCGCCCGCCCCAGGCGAACGCCAGCGCGACGATGCCGGTCAGCAGCACCCCTGACGCCATCATGTTGTAGACGGAAAGCATGTAGGACCGCAGACCCTGATCGCGCACGTCGCTGATCGTGGCGCGCGCGGCCGAGCCGAACGGACCGTTGCCCGGTCGGGCCGCCCCGGGCTGGGGATCAGACCAATTGGCCATGTGACAACCACTCCTCTGGACCGGCCAACGGACCGGATTGTCGAATATATCGGCTCCCACCCGGCCGTTTTCAAGCGAAACCGATGGTGCGCGCGCCGCCGGGGCGCAGTAGGCGTGCGCCATGCACCGCCTGTTCGTCGCGCTCCGCCCGCCCCCTGCGATCCGGGCCACCCTGCTGTCGATCTGCGACGGCGTGCAGGGCGCGCGCTGGCAGTCCGACGACCAGCTGCACCTGACGCTGCGCTTCGTCGGCGCGGTCGAGCGGCCGGTCGCGGAGGACATCGCCGCCTGCCTGGCGCAGGTCGTCGCGCCCGCGCCCTGCGTGACGCTCGCCGGGG
>NZ_CAHJWW010000166.1 GCF_903643035.1 Sphingomonas bacterium
CTTCGAGGCGAGCGCACGGCGGGGTACGCCCGCGCTGTCGTTCCGCTCGGCCTGGGCGGTGCTGTCGGCGGCGGCGATCTATGGCGCGATCGGGCGCGAGGTGGCGCGGCGCGGCGAACGCGCGTGGGACCGGCGCGTATCGACGTCGAAGGCCGGCAAGCTGCGCTTCATCGCGGCGGCGGCATGGCAGGCGTCCAGGCGCAGGGGCCTCTACCCACCGGCCCCGCGCGACCCGGCGCTGTGGACGCGACCGCGTTAGGCGCTTCGTCTGCGCAGCCGACATCCGGGCGAACTCCGGTTGACGGGGCGCAGGTCCAGGTGCCGGCACAATCCGCTTTCGATGCCGTGCCGGCGTCCCCATATCTGGGTGGATGCCACCCCTTGCGATACCTCCCTCGATGCCCGACCGGCCGCTGTTGCCGACTCTCCGGCGCTTCCTTCCCTATCTGTGGCCGGAAGGCGAGCCGATGCTGCGCGTCCGGATCGTCGCCGCCATGCTGCTGGTGCTCGCGTCCAAGCTGACGCAGGTCTATGTCATCGCCTATTCGCTCAAATGGGCGGTGGATCGGATGGCGCAGGGGCAGCGTGGGGCGGCGTGGACCGTCATGGCGCTGGTCGTCGGCTATGCCGCCGCGCGCTTCTCGACGACGCTGTTCGACAATCTGCGCAATGCGGTGTTCGAGCGGGTGGGGCAGGATGCGACCCGCCGGCTGGCGGCGCGGGTGTTCCGGCACCTGCATATGCTGTCGCTTCGCTTTCATCTGGAGCGTCGCACCGGCGCGGTGACGAAGGTGGTGGAACGCGGGACCAAGAGCATCGACACGATGCTGTATTTCCTGCTGTTCAACATCGCGCCGACGGTGCTGGAACTGGCGCTGGTCCTCAACATCTTCCGCTCCAGCTTCGGTTGGGGACTCGTCGCGGCTACGGTCGCGATGGTTGTTCTGTATATCTGGTTCACCCGGACCGTGACCGACTGGCGCACCGCGTTGCGCACCAGGATGAACGACCTTGATACCGGGGCAGTCGCCCATGCGGTCGACTCGCTGCTCAACTTCGAAACGGTGAAATATTTCGGCGCCGAGGAACGCGAGGCTCGCCGGTACGAGGCTTCCGTCTCCGCCTATGCCCGCGCGGCGACGAAGTCCGAGAACTCGCTGGCCTGGCTCAATGTCGGTCAGGCGCTCATCACCAACGTGATGATGGGCGGCGGCATGGCGTTCGTCGCCTGGGGATGGAGCCAGGGCCGCTTCTCGCCGGGCAGCGTGGTGTTCGTCTCGACGCTGCTTAGCCAGCTGTTCCGGCCGCTCGACCTGCTCGGCATGGTGTATCGCACGATCCGGCAGGGGGCGATCGACATGGGCGCGATGTTCGATCTGGTCGACACGCCCGCCGAAATCCGGGACGCAGGCGACGCGCGGCCGTTGCGCGTGGGGCCGGGCCATGTCCGCTTTGAGAACGTGCGTTTCGGCTATGACGCCGACCGCGAGATACTCGCCGGCGTGACGCTGGACGTCGCCGCCGGAACGACGGTGGCGGTGGTGGGGCCGTCGGGTGCCGGCAAGTCGACGCTCGCGCGGCTGATGTACCGGTTCTACGACCTGACGGGCGGGCGGATCACGATCGACGGTCAGGATATCGCGCACGTCACGCAAGCCTCGCTGCGCGCCGCGATCGGCATCGTGCCCCAGGACACGGTGCTGTTCAACGATACGATCGGCTACAACATCGCCTATGGCCGGGAAGGCGCGGGCGCAGCGGAGATCGTGCGCGCGGCCGAGGGCGCGGCGATCGCCGGTTTCATCGAGCGGCAGAGCGATGGCTTCGCGACCCGGGTCGGCGAACGCGGACTGAAGCTGTCGGGCGGCGAGAAGCAGCGCGTGGCGATCGCGCGCACGCTGCTGAAAAACCCGCCGATCCTGATCCTGGACGAGGCGACGAGCGCGCTCGACAGCCGTACGGAGGCGGAGATCCTCGACACGCTGGAGGCGGTGGAGCGCGGACGCACCACGATTGTCATCGCGCACCGGTTGTCGACGGTGGTCCATGCCGACCGCATCGTGGTGCTCGACGGCGGGCGTATCGTCGAACAGGGCAGCCATGCCGAACTGCTGCGTCAGGACGGCCTGTATGCCGAGATGTGGACCCGCCAAGCGGAGCAACGCGAGGAAGGCGAGGCACTGGCGGCGGAATAGGTTAGGCGGCGCAACGTCGTCGCAAGCTTCTCCGGATAGGTCGGCTACTTGAACGCGATGTCCTAACCATCGAGCCGACGAACTCGATCGGGTGCTCGCGAGCCGCGACGATGCCGGCGCGAAGACGGTGGCTTGGTGTTCGGACCTGGACGCCAGCGGCGATCGCCTATGCCAGCGGCTCGCCGCGCCGTTCGCCGGCCGGCTTCACCCCCGCCGCAGCAGGAACACCGCGTGTTCCGCCCGGAAGTTCGCCGCTGCGGGGCTTGTCCGCTGGTCGCCGTTCAGGAACCAGGCGCCCTCCATCGCCACGTCGCGCGCGCGCAGGAAGGCGCGGAAATCGTCGATCGTCAGATGGTGGATGTTGGGCGTGTCGTACCACCGCTCCGGCAATTGTCGCGTCACCGGCATCCGCCCGCCCCACAACAGGCTTAGCCGCACGCGCCAGTGCGCGAAATTGGGAAAGGACACGAAGGCTCGCCGCCCGATTCGCAGCAACTGGTCGAGCACCAGATGCGGGTTGCGTGCGGTCTGCAGCGTCTGGCTGAGGATCGCGTAGTCGAAGCTCGCGTCGGGATAGTCGGCCAGGTCCGAGTCCGCATCGCCCTGCACTACCGACAGCCCGCGCGCGACCGCGGCGGCGACGTTGCCCGCATCGAGTTCCAGCCCGCGGGCATCGACGCCCCGCCCGTCGCGCAACGCCGCCATCAACGCGCCGTTGCCGCAGCCGACGTCTAGGACGCGCGCGCCCCGCGCGACGTGGTCGGCGATGATCGCCAGATCTGGGCGCAGTGACGCCGTCACGTGTCGGCCGTCTCGCGCAGGGCCGCGGCGAACTCGGGCGCCAGCCGCTCCATGTAGCGTCCCGGCCGAATTAGCGGGTGAAAGCCCAAAGCCGCGTAGACGCCGTGCGCGTCGACGGTGACGAGCGCCACGCGGCGGATGCCCGCGAACCCCGAATGGTCGAGGAAACAGCACACCATCGCGCGCCCGATCCCGCGCGCCCGCGCGCGCTCGTCCACCCACACGTCGGCGATCCAGGCGAAGGTCGCGTGGTCGGTGATCGCGCGAGCGAAGCGCACCTGTTCCCCGCCTTCATCGTACGCGCCCAGGCAGTGCGAACCGGCGATCGCGCGCTCCACCAGCGCCCGCTCGATGCCTGGCGACCAGTAGCTCGACGCGAGCCAGCCGTGGATGAGGGCCACGTCGAGCCGCCGCCCGTCGTCGCTATAGTCGATCATCCGCCCGCCCTCAGGAAGCCGTCGACCACGCGGTTCAGTTCGGGCGCGTCGAGCAGGAACGCGTCGTGGCCATAGGGGCTCGAGAGTTCGACGAAGCTCGCGCGCGCGCCCGCCGCGTTGAGTGCGTGGACGATGCGGCGGGACTCCGCCGTCGGGTACAGCCAGTCGGTGTCGAAGCTGACGAGGCAGAAGCGCGCGGAACTCGCCCGGAACGCGTCCGCCAAGCGGCCGCCATGCTCCTCCGCCAGGTCGAAGTAATCCATCGCGCGGGTGATATAGAGATAGCTGTTGGCATCGAACCGGTCGACAAAGGCGATGCCCTGGTGACGCAGGTAGCTTTCGACCTGGAAGTCGGCGTCGAAGCCGAAGCTCTTGGCGCCGTCGGGATTGCCGGCGCGGCCCTGGAGCCGGCGGCCGAACTTCTCGGTCAGCCCGGCTTCGGACAGATAGGTGATGTGCGCCGCCATCCGCGCGACCGCCAGTCCGGCGACGGGGGGATCTGCGACGTCGTCGCCATGTGCGTAATAGTCGCCGCCGCGCCAGCGCGGGTCCGCCATCACCGCTTGCCGGCCGACCTCGTGAAACGCGATGTTCTGCGCGGTGTGGCGTGCGGTCGAGGCGATGACGACCGCCGCCTCGACACGATCGGGGAACGTTGCGGGCCAGCTCAGCGCCTGCATCCCTCCCATCGATCCGCCGACGACGGCGCATAGCCGGCGCACCCCCAGATGATCGAGCAGCAGGCCTTGCGCGCGCACCATGTCGCGGATGGTGAGGACGGGGAACGCCATGCCCCATTCGGCGCCGGTGGCGGGATCGATCGTGGCGGGACCGGACGATCCCATGCACGACCCCAGCACGTTGGCGCAGACCACGAAGTGCCGTGCCGGGTCGATCGGCTTGCCGGACCCGACCATCCGCGTCCACCAGCCCGGCTTGCCGGTGCGCGGGTGAAGGCTCGCGACATGCTGGTCCCCGGTCAGCGCATGGCAGATCAGGATCGCGTTGCCGCCATCCGGCGCGAGGCTGCCATAGGTCTCGTAAGCGATCTCGACCGGCGCGAGCGCCCCGCCGCCATCAAGCGCCAGCGGCCCGGGCAGCACCACGTGGCGGGCTAGGCCGAAACGCGCATCAAGGAAGGGGCGGGCGGTCGCCATGTGGGGCTGACTGCGTCGTACTGGCGTCGTCGTCAACGGTGCGAGCGCGCGGATGACGCACTACCATTTCTAGCGTACCGCCCGTCACCCAATTAAGGCGGCGCCACGGCTAAGCCGGTAACGAGGCTTCGTGCCTCCGTGCGACGCGCCCTACCGCGCCATCCGTTCCGCCAGTTGCGCCATCACCGCCTCCGCCGCCAGCCGGCCGGTCTGCGCAGCCCCGTTCATGTAACCGGGGAAGGCGTCGGACAGGTGCTCGCCGGCGAAGTGGACCAAGCCGCTCGAGACCGGACGGGCGGCTCGCCCGTGCTCCTCGACCCAGATCAGCGGCGCGAAGCGGGTCAGCTGCCCGGGGCGGTAATTAATGTAGCCGCCCCTCGTCATCGGGTCCCCATGCCAGGCGGTGCGGCGCGCGGCGGTGATGGCGGTGGCCATGCCGGGCACGCCAGCCTCTACCTCCCTTGCAAAAGCATGCGCCTGCGCCAGTGCCTCACCGACAGCCGCCTTTTCCACTTCCTCGCCGCCCATGTACCACGTCCAGTCGCCGCCCGGTATCGCACCGCCGGAATGCGGACGTACCGTGCCGTCCCAGCCCGAGGCGACCGCATCGCCGCCCGCCGACGCGGGAGTATGCCACAGATTACCGCCGCGCCCCGTCACCGCCTCCCAGGGGCGGACCTTCATCGTCGCCTGCACCTTCTCGTTGCGACCAAGGTTCGCCTCGGCGATGAACCGCTTCCACAGCGGCGGCAACGGCACGCCGAACGCGATGCGCCGGGTGATCGATGCGGGTGTGGTGACGATGACCGCGGCGGCGTCGATGTGCCTGCCATCCGCGAACACCAGCCGGACGCCGCTCGGCCGGGTGGCGGGCGTGGCGTCCGAGGGCAGGGGGTCGATCGCCGCCACCTTCCTGCCGCTTGCGATCCGCCTGGCCATTCGCGCCGCCATCGCGTCGATCAGCGCACTCGACCCGCCGGCGATGACGTAGCGTTCGTCGGAGCGGCTGAGGACGTCGACCCGCGCGCCCTCGACGCTCGGCAGGTTGAACATCAGCTCGATCGCCGATGCCTGTGCGGGTTCGACGCCATATTCGGTCCGCGCGGTCGTCTCGATGAGCCGGCGCACCCAGGGTTCGGGCATTTTCGCCGCATAACGGTTGAGGTAGGTCGCGAACGACAGCTGGTCGAGTTCGGCGGCGACATGCGCCTGGTCGCGATCGAGCCGGTCGGCGTCCTTCGTCATCTGCGCGGCGATCCCGCGCATGGCCGCCGCCGCGTCCGCTTCGTCCACCGGTCGCCCGTCGGCGAGGATCAGTGAGCGGAACCTGCCTGCCTTGCGGTCGATCAGCCCGACGCCGAACGTCCGCGCGAGCTCCGCCATGTCGTGATGCTCGGTGTTGACCAGCTGGCCACCCATCTCGAGCGCGCCGGCGGCTCCCATGCGCGCGGTGTACATCCGGCCGCCGAGCCGTGGTCGCGCCTCGTACAGCCGCGCGTCGACCCCGGCATGGGTGAGCGTCCACAGCGCGGTCAGTCCGGCGATGCCGCCACCGACGATCGCCACCGGCCCGGCCGACGACGCGGTGGCCCTTGTCTCGCGCGAAAGCCCGGCGACCAGCCCGGCGGCGGCGATCGCCTTCA
>NZ_CAHJWW010000167.1 GCF_903643035.1 Sphingomonas bacterium
AGACGCCGCCCGGCTCCCCGCCGTGCGCGCCGATCGCGCCGCCGCCGCGTCCGCCTGGTTCCAGGCGCATGCCGGCGAGTGGGACGCGATCCGCTCGCTCCACGTCGCCGAAAGCCAGGTGGAAGCGGCGATGACCGCGGTGCTGGGCATCGACCGGACGG
Source organism: Sphingomonas bacterium (assembly GCF_903643035.1). Lineage (GTDB taxonomy): Bacteria > Pseudomonadota > Alphaproteobacteria > Sphingomonadales > Sphingomonadaceae > Sphingomonas. Next base: position 162 of record NZ_CAHJWW010000167.1, read on the forward strand.
GCGCGGGGTCGGTCGGGCGGCTGGTCGACATCGGGACCGGCACCGGCCGGATGATCGAGTTGTTCGGCGACCGCGCGGAGAGCGCGATCGGCATCGATCGCAGTTCGGAGATGCTGCGCCTTGCCCGCGCCAAGCTCGCCGAGAGCGGCCGCGCGGCGGACCTGCGCCAGGCGGACCTGTATGCGCTGCCGATGGCGGCGCGATCGGCGGACCTCGCGATCCTGCACCACGTACTCCACTTCGCGCATCAGCCCGCCGCCGCGATCGGCGAGGCGGCGCGCGTCCTCGCTCCCGGCGGGCGGTTGCTGATCGTCGACTTCGCGCCGCACGAGCGCGAGGAGCTGCGCGCGCAGGAAGCGCATGCGCGGCTGGGCTTTTCCGACGAGCAGATGCTCGGATGGTTCGAGGCGGCCGGGCTGAGCCCCGTCCGGATCGAGACGCTGGCCGGCGGCGAGCTGACGGTGATCCTGTGGCTGGCGCGCAAGCATGTGCCGGGCGGCGAGGCGGGTCTGCGCGGCCAGGCGGACAGGTTGGATGAGGTGAAGGCGGCATGACCCTATCGATTTCACAGCTTCAGGAGGCGCGGCGCGCGCTGGATGCGCCGCTGTTCGCGGACATGCCGGGCGACATGGCCGTCAGCTTCGAATTCTTCCCGCCCAAGACCGACAGGATGGATGCGGGGCTGTGGGAGGCGATCCGCACGCTGGAGCCGCTGGCCCCCGAGTTCGTGTCCGTCACCTATGGGGCGGGCGGATCGACTCGCGAGCGCACCCATGCGACGGTCGCGCGGATCAGCCGCGAGACCGCGATGCCCGCCGCCGCGCACCTCACCTGCGTCGAGGCGTCGAAGGCGGAGGTGGACCAGGTCGCGAACGAATATTGGGCGGCGGGCGTCCGCCACATCGTCGCGCTGCGCGGCGATCCGCCAGTGCCGGGTTCGCCGTACCAGGCACACCCCGGCGGCTATCAGAACGCCGCCGATCTGGTGGCGGGATTGCGCCGGCTGCACCCGTTCGAGGTTTCGGTCGCCGCCTATCCCGAGTCCCACCCCGACTCCCGGACACAGGATGCGGACATCGAGAACCTCAAGCGCAAGATCGACGCCGGCGCGAACCGCGCGATCACGCAGTTCTTCTTCTCGCCCGAAGCCTATTTCCGGTTCCGCGACCGCGCCGCGGCGGCCGGGATCACCGCCGAGATCGTGCCGGGCATCCTGCCCGTCTCGAACGTGGCGCAGACGCGCAAGTTCGCCGGGATGTGCGGCGCGGCGATTCCCGGCTGGATGGACCGTCTGTTTGAGGGACTGGACGACCGCCCCACCGCGCGCAGCCTCGTCGCCGCGACGATCGCGGCCGAGCTGTGCCGGCGGCTCTATGCGGGCGGCGTGCGCAACTTCCACTTCTACACGCTCAACCGCGCCGAGCTCGCCTATGCGATCTGCCACATGCTGGGTGTCCGCCCACGCGCGGTCGAACAGGTGGCGGCGGCATGAGCGGGGACCAGGCCATGACCCCCCGGGAAGCCTTCAACGCGCAGGCCGCAGATCGCATCCTCATCACCGACGGCGCGTTCGGCACCGAGATCCAGAACTGGAAGCTCGACGAGGCCGCCTATGCCGGCACGCTGGGCCTGACGAAGGATCAGAAGGGAAACAACGACATCCTCGCGCTGACGAGGCCCGAGGTGCCCGAATCGATCCACCGCGCCTATTTCGAGGCGGGGGCGGACATCGCCGAGACCAACACCTTTTCCGCCAACGTCATCAGCCAGGCCGATTACGGCGCGGAGCATCTGGTGCGCGAGATCAACCTCGAGAGCGCCCGGCTCGCGCGCCGGCTCGCCGACGAGTTCCAGGCGCGCGACGCCGAAAGGGGGATCTGGCGCCCGCGCTTCGTCGCCGGCGCGATCGGGCCGACCAACAAGACACTCTCGCTGAGCCCGGACGTCAACGACCCCGGCTATCGGGAGATCGACTTCGACCATCTGACGGGCGTGTACCGGCAGCAGATCGATGCGCTGGTCGAGGGCGGGGCGGACTTCATCCTGATCGAGACGGTGTTCGACACGCTGAACGCCAAGGCCGGCATCATGGCCGCGCTCGACGCTGGGCAGGCGCTGGGCCGCGACCTGCCGATCATGCTCTCGATGACGCTGACCGACCTGTCGGGCCGCAACCTGTCGGGCCATACGGTCGAGGCGTTCTGGCACGCCGTCCGCCACGCAAGGCCGCTGACGATCGGGCTGAACTGCTCGTTCGGTGCCGAGCAGCTGCGCCCGCATGTGAAGGTGCTGAGCGAGATCTGCGATACGCTCATCATGGTCTATCCCAACGCGGGCCTGCCCAACGAGCTGGGCGAGTATGACGAGATGCCGGTGACGACGGCGGGGCTCGTCGGCGAATGGGCGCACGCGGGGCAGGTCAACGTGCTGGGCGGCTGCTGCGGCTCGACGCCCGCGCACATCAAGGCGATCGCGGACACGGTGCGCGGCGTGCCCCCGCGCCGCGTACCGGTCCCGGCGGTGCGCACCCGGCTCGCCGGACTGGAGCCGTTCACGATGGCGGCCTGATCTCCCTCCCACCTGCGGGAGGGGTCAGGGGTGGGGCCGCCCCCTGGCATGACGAGTGACAGGCCAACCCCAAGCTCCTCCCGCAAGCGGGAGGGGAGCGAGAAGATCATGACCACCACCTCCACCAGTTTCGTCAACATCGGCGAGCGCACCAACGTCACCGGTTCCGCCGCCTTCAAGAAGATGGTGATGGCCGGCGACTACACGCGGGCGGTGGAGGTGGCGCGCCAGCAGGTCGAGAACGGCGCGCAGGTCGTCGACGTCAACATGGACGAGGGGCTGCTCGACGCGCACCACGCGATGACGACGTTCTTGAAGCTGATCGCCGCCGAACCCGACATCGCGCGCGTGCCGATCATGATCGACAGCTCGAAGTGGAGCGTGATCGAGGCCGGGCTGAAATGCGTCAGTGGCAAGCCGATCGTCAACTCGATCAGCATGAAGGAAGGCGAAGACGCTTTCCTAAGCTCGGCGCGCAAGTGCATGAATTATGGTGCCGCCGTCGTCGTCATGGCGTTCGACGAGGTCGGCCAGGCGGACACGCGCGAGCGCAAGGTTGAGATCTGCGCGCGCGCCTACGACCTGCTGACCGGCATCGGCTTCCCGCCCGAGGACATCATCTTCGATCCCAACATCTTCGCGGTCGCGACCGGAATCGAGGAGCACAACAACTACGGCGTCGACTTCATCGAGGCCTGCCGCGAGATCAAGGCGAGGCTCCCGCACGTCCATATCTCGGGCGGCCTGTCCAATTTCAGCTTCTCGTTCCGCGGCAACGAGCCGGTGCGTCGCGCGATGCATTCCGTGTTCCTCTATCACGCGATCCCCGCCGGGCTGGACATGGCGATCGTCAACGCGGGCCAGCTCGACGTGTACGACACGATCGACCCGGAGCTGCGCGATGCGTGCGAGGATGTGGTCCTGAACCGCGATCCGGAGGCGGGCGACCGGCTGGTCGCGCTCGCCGAACGATATCGCGGCACCGACGCCGTGGCCGAGAAGCAGGCGGCGGAGTGGCGCGGTCTGCCGGTGACCAAGCGGCTTGAATACGCGCTGGTGAAGGGCATCGACGCGCATGTCGTCGACGATACCGAGGAGTGCCGCCAGCAGTTCGCGCGCCCGATCGAGGTGATCGAGGGACCGTTGATGGACGGCATGAACGTGGTCGGCGACCTGTTCGGATCCGGCAAGATGTTCCTGCCGCAGGTCGTGAAGTCCGCGCGCGTCATGAAGAAGGCGGTCGCGCACCTGCTGCCTTTCATCGAGGCGTCGAAGGAGCCGGGCGCGAAGGGCAAGGGCAAGATCGTGATGGCGACCGTGAAGGGCGACGTCCACGATATCGGCAAGAACATCGTCGGCGTCGTGCTCCAGTGCAACGGCTTCGACGTGGTCGACTTGGGCGTCATGGTGCCGTGGTCTAGGATCCTGGAGGCCGCGAGGGAAAGCGACGCCGACATGATCGGGCTGTCGGGCCTCATCACGCCGTCGCTCGACGAGATGGTGACGGTGGCCGAGGAGATGACGCGCGCGAAGATGACGATGCCGCTGCTGATCGGCGGCGCAACGACCAGCAAGGTCCACACCGCGCTGCGCATCTCCCCCAAATATGACGGTCCCGTCGTCCACGTGCTCGACGCCAGCCGCGCGGTGGGCGTCGCGACGACCCTGGTCAGCGACACCGGCCGCGACGACTATGTCGCGGGCGTCGCGGCGGATTACGAGAAGGTGCGCCGCGCGCGCGAGGGCAAGGGGCAGAACGACCTGCTGCCGCTCGACGGGGCGCGCGCCAACCCGTTTCCGGCCGACATGATGTTGAAGGCTCCCGATCCCTTGAAGCCAGGCGTGCATGTGTTCGACGACTGGTCGCTGGAGCTGTTGCGCGAGCACATCGACTGGACGCCGTTCTTCCGCGCCTGGGAACTGGCGGGCAACTTTCCCGCCATCCTCGACGACGCGGTGGTGGGCGAGAGCGCGCGTGGCCTGTACGCCGACGCGCAGGAGATGCTCGACCGGATCGTCGCGGAGAAGTGGCTGACGGCGAGGGGTGTGGCCGCGCTGTGGCCGTGCCAGCGCGATGGCGACGACGTGGTGCTGGACGATCCAAAAGGAGAGGGGGGCGTCCGCCTGCCGTTCCTGCGCCAGCAGATCGCCAAGCGCGCGGGGCGGCCCAACATGTGCCTCGCCGACTTCGTCGACCCCGCCGGCGACTGGATCGGCGGCTTCGCGGTCGGCATCCACGGCATCGACCCGCATATCGCCGCCTACAAGACCGCGCACGACGATTACAGCGACATCCTGTTGAAGGCGCTGGCCGACCGGCTGGCGGAGGCGTTCGCGGAGAGCCTGCACGCGCACGTCCGCCGCGACCTGTGGGGCTATGCGCCCGACGAACAGCTGACCAACGAGGCGCTGGTGCGAGAGCAGTATCGCGGCATCCGTCCCGCGCCGGGCTATCCCGCCTGCCCCGAGCACAGCCTGAAGCGGCAGCTGTTCGACCTGCTGGACGCGGAGGCGAACGCCGGGCTGGAGCTGACCGACAGCTTCGCGATGCTGCCGACGGCGGCGGTGTCCGGCTTCTATCTCGGCCATGCGCAGGCGGAGTATTTCGGCGTCGCGCGGATCGGGCAGGACCAGGTCGCCGATTATGCCCGGCGGCGCGGCGTGGATCCGGCGACGGCGGAGCGGTGGCTGCGGCCGAACCTCGACTGACCGCCGGAAGGCGAAGCCGACCGAACCGAGGAGCGTGGCCCACCGTATCGGCCGGCCCATGTCCTGCCGCGTGCGGGAGGACGGGACACTGCTCGTCGGTATCGACGCACGAGAGCCCGAGCGTCGGCGTGCGCGGGCCGTAGCCGCCGTCGACGCGCCGGCGGCATGGCATCGTCCGAAGGTGATCGCGTCGGCGGCGAACGAGCGGCCGACAGGCGTCGTCGCCGTGACCGGCGTACGCGGGATCCCCGCCACGAGAGCTCGCCACCGGTACACGCGCCGCCACGCCGTTCGCCGGCGATCCCCGCGCGTGCCGTTTCAGGCGAGATCGCCACCCAGCTTGCCAGTGAGCGGTCCGTGGCCGTGACCGCGCCAACCGACAGCCCGGCGATGTCGGTTGCCCCTGACCCGCAATCGAAAAGGCTGTGACAGCGCAGGCCGGCGTCGGCGGTCGTTCCGCCGACAAGCTTGCGACAGCCGGCAATCAGGTCGACCTCCGCATCGCCGGGCAGGGGACGGTCCGCCCCGCCGCCGAGCCGGCCACCGTCGCCGACAGGATCGACGCCCGTCGAAAACCCCGCATCGTCCGCTCTTGCTCGCAGGACGTGGGATCGGTCGCCGTCCGATCCCCGGAGCGGCCGTCAGCCGCTATAGTACATATCGTATTCGACGGGGCTTGGTGTCATTTCCCATCGGGCGACGTCGTTCATCTTGAGTTCG
>NZ_CAHJWW010000168.1 GCF_903643035.1 Sphingomonas bacterium
ACGGCGTCCCAGACCGCGCCGACCACCACCATTGCTTGGACATACAGGGGCGGATTGTGCAACCGCCCGCCCGCCGTGGCAATGGAACTCGACGAGGTCCTCGCCGGTCGCGGTGGCGGGGCCGGCGAACCCCAGGACCAGCGCCCGGTCCAGCAACGCGCCGGTCGCATCGCGAAGGGTGCGCAGGGCGGCCTGCCGGGACGGCGGGAGCGATCCCGCCACCGCCGCCGCCGCCGCGCGGGCCTCCGGACCGCTGATCCGGATGACGCCGATCGCCGCCGGCGGACGCCCGCTCGACAGCGCGACGATCGTGTCCCCGTCGCGCGTCACCCGATCAGTCCTGCTTGACGGACGCCTCGAACAGGCGGCGCCACATCGTCATCCCCGCCTCGCCCATCGGCGCCCAGCCGCGCATCATCGTCTCGACCGCCTCCGGCTTTATCTGCCCCGACATCGCCTCGCCGAGCATCGCGACATAGCGTTCGTGAACCGGCGACAGATCGGGCAATCCCATGGCGCGGCGAGCCTCCTCGGGCGTGCAGTCAATCTCCAGGTGGACCTTCATGGCTCGCTCTCCCAACTCGTGCGTCCGCGACGTGCCTCCCGACCGGCACCCGAACCGGACCAGCCTCGCCGCCATCGATCCCGCCAGGACGGGCTCCCACCTGGACAGGCCGGCGGCCCGCCCCCCGCCTGCGCTACTGGTTCATGCTGTCGAAGAAATCCTCGTTCGTCTTCGAGTTCTTCATCTTGTCGAGCAGGAACTCCATCGCGTCGATCGTACCCATCTGCATCAGGATGCGGCGCAGGACCCACATCTTGCTGAGCTTGGTCTTGTCGACCAGCAGTTCCTCCTTGCGGGTGCCGCTCTTGCCGACGTCGAGCGCGGGGAAGATGCGCTTGTCGGCAACCTTGCGATCGAGGATGATCTCGGAGTTGCCCGTGCCCTTGAACTCCTCGAAGATCACCTCGTCCATGCGGCTGCCGGTGTCAATCAGCGCGGTCGCGATGATCGACAGCGAACCGCCCTCCTCGATGTTGCGCGCCGCGCCGAAGAACCGCTTGGGCCGCTGAAGCGCGTTCGCGTCGACGCCGCCCGTCAGGACCTTGCCCGACGAGGGCACGACGGTGTTGTAGGCGCGGCCGAGGCGGGTGATGCTGTCGAGCAGGATCACCACGTCCTTCTTGTGCTCGACCAGCCGCTTGGCCTTCTCGATCACCATCTCGGCGACCGCGACATGGCGGGTCGCGGCCTCGTCGAACGTCGAGGACACGACCTCGCCCTTCACCGACCGCTGCATGTCGGTCACCTCCTCGGGCCGCTCGTCGATCAGCAGCACGATCAGGAACACCTCGGGGTGGTTGTCGGTGATCGCCTTGGCGATGTTCTGGAGCATCACCGTCTTGCCGACGCGCGGGGGAGCGACGATCAGCGTGCGCTGGCCCTTGCCCTGGGGTGAGACGATGTCGATGACACGCGCCGACTTGTCCTTCACCGTCGGATCGACCTGATCGAGCGTCAGCTTGGATTCCGGATAGAGCGGCGTCAGATTGTCGAAGTTGACGCGGTGGCGGACCGCGTCGGGATCGTCGAAGTTGACCGCGGTCAGCCGCGTGATCGCGAAATACCGTTCGCCGTCCTTGGGACCGCGGATCTCGCCCTCGACCGTGTCGCCGGTGCGCAGGCCCCATTTGCGGACCTGGTTGGGCGAGATGTAGATGTCGTCGGGACCCGCGAGGTAGTTCGATTCCGGGCTGCGCAGGAAGCCGAAGCCGTCGGGCAGCACCTCGATCGTGCCCAGCCCCATGATCTGCTCGCCCTGCTCGGCCTGGACCTTCAGGATCGCGAACATCAGGTCCTGCTTGCGCAGCGTCGATGCGCCCTCGACGCCGAGCTCCTCCGCCATGCTCACCAGCTCGGCCGGCTTGTTCTTCTTGAGGTCTTTGAGATGCATGCAGGTGTTCCGGCGATGGGAGACGTACGGTGTCCGAGCAACGGTCGGCGTGAGACACGCGGCGTAACGGTGCTGGATCGCATGCGGCGGTACCAGGACGGACCCCGCGACAGGTGCGACTAGTTTCGCGCAGCGCCCAAGTCAAGCACCCCGGGGATCGGCACGGCTCAGAACGGCTTGACGATCACCAGCACGACGATGACGACCGTCGCGATCGCCGGCACCTCGTTGACGAGGCGCAGCGTCTTGCCAGACAGCGTGGGACGTCCGGCGGCCAGCTTGCGCGCATAGCCGATCGCCCAGCCGTGATAGCCCGACAGCGCGACCACGAACAGCAGCTTGGCGTGGAGCCAGCCTTCCATCCAATGCTGTCCGATCGTCGCCAGCGCGATGCCGAGCAGCCACACCGCGACGATGCCGGGCGTCAGGATGATCGAGCGCAGCTTGTCCTCGCGCCCGACCCACAGCGCCGCCGCGCCCGCGTCGCCACGCGCCAGCGCCTCCTGGTGATAGACCAGATAGCGCGGCAGCATGAACAGCCCCGCGACCCAGAAGATCACGAAGATCAGATGCGCGGCCTTGATCCACAGATAGCTCATCGACAGCGCCTCGCCCAACGTCATGGTCTAACCCCTTATGCGGGCCAGCAACCGCTCGACATGCTCGACCGGCGTATGCTGTCCGATACCGTGGCCCAGGTTGAACACCAAGGGGCGTTCGGGAAAGGCGGCGAGCACGCGGTCGATGCCGCGGTCCAGCGCCGCGCCGCCCGCCTCCAGCGCGAGCGGATCGAGATTGCCCTGCACCGGCATGCCCACCGGCAGGGTTCCGTTCGCCCAGACCGGGTCCACCGTCTCGTCGAGCCCGACCGCATCCACGCCGGTCTCGCGGGCATAGGCGGGCAGCTTGGCGCCGGCTCCCTTGGGGAAACCGATCACCGGCGTCGCCGGATGCCGCGCCTTGAGCGCGGCGACGATGCGCGCATTGGGCGCGATGACCCATCGTTCGAACTGTTCGGGGCTGAGGCTGCCGGCCCAGCTGTCGAACAGCTGCACCGCCTCGACCCCGGCCTCGATCTGCCGGGAGAGATAGTCGACCGTCATGTCGGAGATCGCATCGACGATGTCGGAGAAGCCCGCTGGATCGCGATAGGCATAGCGCCGCGTCTCGCCGTGATCCTTCGATCCCTGCCCCGCCACCATGTACGTCGCCACCGTCCAGGGAGAGCCGGCGAAGCCCAGGAACGTCGTCGCGGGGTCCAGCGCGGCGGCGACATGCCTCACCGTGCGGTATACCGGCTCCAGACGCTCCGGGCGCGGGCGCAACGCCGCCAGCGCATGATCGGCCAGCGGAGGCGCAAGCCGCGGCCCCTCGCCGACCCCGAACGACAGGTCCTGCCCCAGCGCCCAGGGCACCATCAGTATGTCGGAGAACAGGATGGCGCCGTCGAAGCCGAACCGGCGGATCGGCTGCAACGTCACTTCCGCGGCGGCTTCGGGGTCGGTGGCGAGCGCCAGGAACCCGCCCTTCCGCGCCCGCAACGCCCGATACTCGGGCAGATAGCGCCCGGCCTGGCGCATCAGCCAGACCGGAGGCACGGCCTGTCGCCTGCCCATCAACGTGGCGAGCAGGGCTTTGGGGACGGCGCGATCGGTCAGGACGGGTTCCTCTTCCTTATAGAAGAATAGGATTCTTGGGGATGTTGATGATGTAGGCGCGTTGGCGCCGCGGATTACGCATCCGCCCCCGAGTTGCCAACAGCTTGACCGGCGCCAGCGTGGGCGAGCCGGCGATTCGATCCGGTCGTGCGCGCTTTCCACACGCTGTGGGCGGAATCGCCTCGTGTGGGGGCAATTGTGGAGGGATCGGGCTTCGTCCACCGCCCCCGTCCGGCTTGGCCGCCGGGGCCAGTTACGCTACCCCCGGTCCCCATGTTGTCCACAGATCGCTCCTGACCCGTGGCTGTCCGCCTCCACCTGCACCTCCTGTCGGACTCGACGGGCGAGACGCTGGAGAATATCGCCAAGGCCAGCCTCGCACAGTTCGACGATGTGGAGACGGTGCGTCATTTCTGGCCGATGGTCCGCACGGAGGTGCATCTCGATCGCATCCTCCAGGAGATCGCGCAGAATCCCGGGCTCGTGATCTACACACTGGTCAATCCGGCGATCCGACGCGTGCTGGAGGCGCGATGTCGCGCGCTGGGCCTCTCGCTGGTGGCGCCGCTCGACCCCGTCAACGACGCGCTGTCCGGTCTGCTGGGGCAGCAGGCAAAGGCGCGGCCGGGGCGCCAGCACGTCCTGAACGCCGAATATTTCGCGCGGGTCGACGCGATCCAGTACACCATCGCGCACGACGACGGCATCGCGGCGGAGGAATGGGAAGAGGCGGACATCGTGCTCGCCGGCGTCTCGCGCTCGTCCAAGACGCCGACGTCCATCTATCTCGCCAACCGCGGGTACAAGACCGCCAACATCCCGATCGTGATCGAGAGCCCGCCGCCCTCCACGCTTTTCGGGCTCAAGCACCCCCTGGTCGTGGGGCTGACCACCAGTGCCGACCGGCTGATCGCGATCCGCCGCAACCGGCTGCTGTCGCTCCATCAGGCGACCGAAACTCCCTATGTCGACCAGGATGCGGTGGCGCGCGAGATCGCCTATGCCCGGCGGATGTTCGCCGACAGCGGCTGGCCGGTGATCGACGTCACCCGCCGTTCGATCGAGGAAACGGCGGCGGCGATCATCGCGCTGTGCAACGACCGGCGCGACGGGGTCGTCGCTGGATGAGCCCCATGGTGCTGGCATCGGGCAGCGCGTCGCGCCGGGCGATGCTGACGGCGGCGGGCGTGCCGTTCGAGGCGGTGGCGCCGGGGGTGGACGAGGAGGCGGCGAAGGCGGCGCTGCGCGCGGACGGCCGGTCGCCGCGCGAGACGGCCGACGCGCTCGCGGAGCTGAAGGCGGTGAAGGTCTCCGCCCGGATACCCGACGCGCTGGTGCTGGGCAGCGACAGTCTGGTCGTGCTCGACGACGGCGCGATCCTCGACAAGCCCGTGAGCCGCGAGCAGGCGGCCGATCACCTGCGGATGATGTCGGGCCGGGTCCACGACCTCGTCAGCGCCGCGGTGATCGCGCAGGACGGGCGACCCGTGTGGCGGGTGGTGGATCGCGCGCGAATGCACGTCCGGCCGCTGTCGAAGGGGTTCATCGCGGGCTATCTGGACGCGGAATGGCCCGCGATCGCGAGCTGCGTCGGCTGCTACCGGATCGAGGGACCGGGGACGCAGCTGTTCGCGAGCATAGAGGGTAGCCAGTTCACGGTGCTTGGCCTGCCGCTGCTGCCGGTCCTGGATTACCTGCGCGTGCGGGGGATCATGGCGGCATGATTGGGATGCGCCCGGCGGCCGAACGTGGGACAGGCTATGCGGAGGTCGTCGGCGATCCGATCGCCCATTCCAAGTCGCCGTTGATCCATCGGTTCTGGCTCGATGCGCTTGATCTGGACGCCGACTATCGCGCCGCGCACGTCGCTCCCGACCGGCTCGGCGCCTATATCGCCGACCGCCGCGACGATCCCGCGTGGCGCGGGTGCAACGTCACGCTGCCGCACAAGCTGGCGGTGCTCGATCATGTCGGCGATCCGGGCGGAGTGCGGGACTCGATCGGGGCGGCGAACTGCGTGTGCCGTGACGCGGCCGGCGACTGGATCGCGACCAATACCGACGCCGCGGGCTTCCATGCGCCGATCGCCGATCTGGACCTCGCCGGCGCGCCGGTGGCGGTGGTCGGCACGGGCGGCGCGGCGCGCGCGGTGCTGTTCGCGCTGTCGCGGACGGGCGTGGGGCCGGTGACGATCGTCGCGCGCAATCCGATCAAGGCGGCGGGGCTGCTCGCCGTCTTCGGGCTGGCGGGCGACGCGGTGACGCTCGACGCCCCGCTGCCGCCGGCGGCGCTTCTGGTGAACGCCTCCAGCCTGGGGATGACCGGCCAGCCGCCGCTCGATCTCGACCTGTCGACGTTGCCGGAAGGAGCGGTGGTGTACGACCTCGTGTACGCGCCGGTGGAGACGTCGCTGCTGGCGGCCGCGCGCGCGCGGGGGCTGGCGGTGGTGGACGGGCTCGACATGCTGGTCGGCCAGGCGGCGGCGGCGTTCGAGCTGTTCTTCGGCGCCG
>NZ_CAHJWW010000169.1 GCF_903643035.1 Sphingomonas bacterium
CCGACGCCGGACGCGCGGCGATATCCTCGGGCGGCGTCACGCCCGTCACCGGCCGCGGCGGCGGGCGCAGCGCGTTGCGGTTGGACTGCTGCGCCAGCTCCGGGTCGACCATGATCTGGTCGTGCAGCGCCGCCGTCAGCGCCGCATCCCCCTTGAACGCGTCGCCGGGAGCGGAGACGTTCGTGCCGGTCAGTTCCTGGTCGAGCGCGTCGACCGGCTTGGCGGCATCGGGCTTCGGCCCGCCGCACGCCGCCAGGGGGATGGCCAGCGCGACCGCCAGCGCGAGCGCAGGAGCAAGCGCGAGCGCCGGTCCGGACGCCGGGACTACGCCTCTGCCATGTCGCGCCAATCGCATCGCCGGCTCCGTCGGTCGTGTGCCGGCGACCATGGCAGCACAGGGTTAAGGAGCGGTGAGCGCCGCACCAGGCGGTCTTGAACCGCCGGCGGCGATGCGCGATCCTGCGCCATGCTCAACATAGTCTCGATCCTTGTCGGTCTGGTGACGCTGATGGCGGGGCTGGTGGCGTTCGTGCCGTTCCTCGGCATCCTCAACTGGTTCGTGATCCCGATCGGCATCGTCGGGGCCGCGGTCGGGGCGCTGTCGAGCCGCCGGTCGGGGCGCGACTTCAACCTGACGCTGATCGCGATCTTCGCGGTCCGGCTGGTCCTGGGCGGCGGCGTCATCTGAGAGGCGCTTCCGCGACGATACGGGACAGAGGCGGGCGGAACAGAGGCGGGGCGGGACAGAGGCGGGGCGGGACAGGCGTCAGCGCGCGACCGCCGCGACCATGGCGCCGACCAGCCCGACGATCCCCACCAGCATCTGCGGCGGCCGCAGCCGCGCGAAATGCGCCGGCGCGTTCCCGGCCAGCGCCGCCCGGCGGTCGAGCAGCGCCACCAGCGCATAGCCGATCGCCAGCAAGCCGAGCGACAGCGGCGGTCGCGGGAACAGCAGCGCGGCGAGCGCGAGCAGGAAATAGACCAGCATCGTCGCGACCTCGACCGGCGTCGATGCCCGCGGGCTGCCAAAGCCATAGCCGCGCCTGACCCCCGCCACGAAGACGAGGATCACCGCCCCCCACAGAACCGTCAGGCGAACGGCCAGCACGGGCCACCGGTCCGGCGCCAGCCACGCACCCGCGCCGCCGGCGAGGAGCGGGAGCATGGGGCCGAAGCCGAACAGGATCGAGTTCGCAGGGACGCGGGGATCATGGGCTCGGTCTGTCATGGCGGGCTCAACGTGCCGGTCGCAGGGCGGGTGCCGCGGGTCAGTCGCGCGTGAATATCTCGTCGTGCGGAACCGCGAGGCCGAGCGACGCGAGGCTCAACTCGTGGGGACGCGTATAGTTGACGTCGGACCAGCCATCGGGATCTCGGCCGGTGCGCTGGAGCACCCGCAGCCGCTCGGCATCGGGGTCGATCAGCACGATCGTCTCGACACTGGTCAGCGCCTTGTACTCGTCCAGCTTCGCGCCGCGGTCCAGCGCGGACGTCGTGGGCGACAGGACCTCGATCACCACGCACGGGTCCGACACGGTTCGTGTCCTGTCGTCCGCCGGACCGTTGCGGCCGCATGTCACGCTGACGTCGGGATACCGCAGCGACCCGTCGTGCGTCCGCACGCCCATATCCGATCCGCTGGGGCGGCAGCCTGAGCCGCGCAGCCGATTGGCAAGCGAGACGATCAGGTTGATCTGCACCCGGTCGTGCGCCCGCGAGCCACCCGCCATCATGCGGATGACGCCGTTGTCCAGCTCGGCCTTCATGTCCGAGCCGAAGTCGATTCGGAGGAACTCGTCCACCGTCAGCGCGCGTTCAACGGATTGGGTCGCCATGGGATCGGCATACATCAGACGGCCGGACAAGCGAAGAGCCGGTGGATCGCTCCACCGGCTCTTGTCTTGCTTGGCAGGCGCGGCGACGGCGAAGCCGCCACCGGGACGTCAGACCGGATCGGCGGCGTGGCCACCGACCGGCTGGCCGAGCCAATGCGAGTCCCGGGCCGGCAACGCCAGCCCGGGCCACATTCGGCTCAGAAGTCCATGCCGCCCATGCCGCCGCCCATGCCGCCGCCGGCGGGCATGGCCGAGCTCTTGTCGTCCGGCATCTCGGACACGCTCGCCTCGGTGGTGATGAGCAGGCCCGCGACCGACGCCGCGTTCTGGAGCGCGGTGCGCACGACCTTGGTGGGGTCGATCACGCCGGCCGCGACCAGGTTCTCGTACACATCGGTCGAGGCGTTGAAGCCCATGGTCGTGTCGTTGCCGTCGAGCAGCTTGCCCGACACCACCGCCCCGTCATGGCCCGCGTTGCTGGCGATCTGGCGGACCAGCGACGTCAGCGACTTGCGGACGATGTCGATGCCGCGAGTCTGGTCGTCGTTGGCACCCGTCATGCCCTCGAGCGCCTTGGTCGCGTACAGCAGCGCGGTGCCGCCGCCGGGGACGATGCCCTCTTCCACGGCCGCGCGCGTCGCGTGCAACGCGTCGTCGACGCGGTCCTTGCGCTCCTTGACCTCGACCTCGGTCGCCCCGCCCACCTTGATGACGGCGACGCCGCCCGCGAGCTTGGCGAGCCGCTCCTGCAGCTTCTCGCGGTCGTAGTCGGACGAGGTGTTCTCGATCTGCTGGCGGATCGCCTCCGTGCGGCCCTTGATCTGCTCGGCATCACCCGCGCCATCGACGATGGTGGTGTTGTCCTTGTCGATCGTGATCCGCTTGGCCTGGCCCAGCATGCCGACGGTGACCGTCTCCAGCTTGATGCCCAGGTCCTCGGAGATCATCTCGCCCTTGGTCAGGATCGCGATGTCCTCCAGCATCGCCTTGCGGCGATCGCCGAAGCCCGGCGCCTTGACGGCCGCGACCTTGAGGCCGCCGCGCAGCTTGTTGACGACCAGGGTCGCCAACGCCTCGCCCTCGATGTCCTCCGCGATGATCAGCAGCGGACGGCCCGACTGGACGACCGCTTCCAGGATCGGGAGCATCGCCTGCAGGTTCGACAGCTTCTTCTCGTGGATCAGGATGTACGGATCGGTGAGCTCGACCGTCATCTTCTCGGGGTTGGTCACGAAATACGGCGACAGATAGCCGCGGTCGAACTGCATGCCCTCGACGACGTCCAGCTCGAACTCGAGGCCCTTGGCCTCCTCGACCGTGATGACGCCTTCCTTGCCAACCTTCTCCATCGCTTCCGCGATCTTCTCGCCGACTTCCTTGTCGCCGTTCGCGGAGATGATGCCGACCTGAGCGATCTCGGACGTGCCGGATACGGGCTTGGAGCGCGACTTCACGTCCTCGACGACCTTGACGACCGCGAGGTCGATGCCGCGCTTCAGGTCCATCGGGTTCATGCCGGCTGCGACCGACTTCATGCCCTCGCGGACAATCGCCTGCGCGAGCACGGTCGCGGTGGTCGTGCCGTCACCGGCGATGTCGTTGGTCTTGGAGGCCACTTCGCGCACCATCTGCGCGCCCATGTTCTCGAACTTGTCCTTCAGCTCGATCTCCTTGGCGACGGTGACGCCGTCCTTGGTGATCCGGGGAGCGCCGAAGCTCTTGTCGATGACGACGTTGCGGCCCTTTGGCCCCAGCGTGACCTTGACCGCGTCGGCGAGGATGTCGACGCCGCGCAGGATGCGCTCGCGCGCGTCGCGGCCGAACTTCACTTCTTTGGCTGCCATGATGGCTGTCTTTCTATCTGGCGCGACCCCGGCGAAGGCCGGCGCCGCTTGGGTAGGGGATGCCCCCGGCTGTCGCCGGGGTGACGGTTCAGGTCAGCCGACGATCCCCAGGATGTCGCTTTCCTTCATGATGATGAGGTCTTCGCCGTCGACCTTCACCTCGGTGCCCGACCATTTGCCGAACAGGATCTTGTCGCCGGCCTTGACGTCGAGCGGCGTGATCTTGCCGTCCTCGCCCTTGGCCCCGGTACCGGCGGCGACGACCTCGCCCTCCTGCGGCTTTTCCTTGGCGGTGTCGGGAATGATGATCCCGCCGGCCGTCTTCTCTTCCGCCTCGACGCGGCGGACGAGGACTCGGTCGTGCAACGGACGAAAGTTCATGTTGCCCTGATCCCTTGTTGTGGGTGATTGGTGTGTTGGCACTCACGCGGCGCGAGTGCCAATGGCGGCGATATGTGCCTGTCTCCGCCGGGCGTCAACCGCCATGGCGGGTTAATTCCGATCAATTCCGACCGATCGCCTGCCACTGCGGCCAGACGGGCCGTTTACGTGTCCGCCCGACTGTTATAGCGCCGGGATGTGACAGTTGTGGGAGCGAGGCGATGAAGCTGGTCCGGGGTGCGTGGAAGATCCTGGTCGGCATCAAGGACGCGCTGGTGCTCGCGTTGATGCTGATGTTCTTCGGGCTGCTGGCGGCGGCGTTGCTGGCCCGCCCCGGTCGCGGCAGCGTCGGCGACGGCGCGCTTCTCCTGAAACTGGACGGGGCAATCGTCGAGCAGGCGGCCGATCCCAGCGTCTCCGCGGTGTTCAGCGGTCAGACGGTGCCGCGCCAGTTCCGGCTCCGCGACCTCGTCCGCGTCATCGACCGCGCGAAGGACGACGGCAGCGTCAAGGCCGTCGTGCTCGACCTCGACGAGTTCGGCGGCGCCTATCCGGCGGCGCTGGACGAGGTGGGCGCGGCGCTGTCGCGCGTGCGCCGGTCCGGCAAGCCGGTGCTCGCCTATGCCACCGCCTATACCGACGGCGGCTATCGCCTGGCCGCGAACGCCAGCGAGATCTGGGTGAACCCGATGGGCGGGTCGCTGTTCCTGGGGCCGGGCGGGTCGCAGCCCTATTACAAGGGCCTGATCGACAGGCTGGGCGTCAACGCGCACGTCTACCGCGTCGGCAAGTACAAGAGCTTCGTCGAGCCCTACACCCGCACGGAGGCCTCGCCCGAGGCGAAGGAGGAGTCGGTCGCGCTGTACCGGGTGCTGTTCGACGGCTGGCAGCAGGCGATCCACCGCTCGCGGCCCTCCGCGCAGATCGCCGGCTTCCTGAGCGCGCCCGACAAGGTCGTGATCGCCGCGAACGGCGACATCGCGCAGGCGAATCTGAAGGCGGGGCTGGTCGACCATCTGGGCGACCGGACGGCGTTCGGCCGGCGCGTGGCGCAGGTCGCGGGCGCCGACAGCGGCAAGCCGCTCGGCAGTTTCAGGACGATCGCCTATCAGGACTTCCTCGACATCAACCCGCTGCCCACGGCGGGCGACGCGGTGGGCGTGCTGACCGTCGCGGGCGATATCGTCGACGGCAAGGCGGGGCCGGGCTCGGCGGGCGGCGACACGGTGTCGGCGCTGCTGCTCAAGGGGCTGGCGACGAAGACGCTGAAGGCGCTGGTGGTGCGCGTCGACTCCCCCGGCGGCTCGGCGCTCGCGTCCGAGAAGATCCGGCTGGCGGTGCTGGAGGCGAAGAGGCAGGGTCTGCCGGTCGTCGTGTCCATGGGATCGGTCGCCGCGTCGGGCGGCTATTGGGTGTCGACGGCGGGCGACGCGATCTTTGCCGAGCCCAGCACGATCACCGGGTCGATCGGCATCTTCGGCATCATCCCGACGTTCGAGAACGCGCTGAAGAAGATCGGCGTCACCAGCGACGGTGTGCGGACCACGCCGCTCTCCGGCCAGCCCGACGTGCTGGGCGGGACGACGCCGCAGGCGGACGCGGTGTTCCAGTCCGGGATCGAGAACGGCTATCGCCAGTTCGTCTCCCGCGTCGCGACCGCGCGGCACCTGACGCCGTCGCGCGTGGACGAGATCGGCCAGGGCCGCGTGTGGGACGGCGGCACCGCGCACCAGATCGGCCTAGTCGACCGGTTCGGCACCCTCGACGACGCGGTCGCGGAGGCCGCGCGACGCGCGAAGCTCGATCCGGCGCACGTCCACGCCGAATATCTAGAGAGGAAGCCGAACTGGACCGCGCAGTTCGCCCGGTCGCTGTCCAGGAAGGACGACGACGACGATGCGGGCACGATGATCGGCGGCGGCACCGACGCGTTCGGCCATGTCGCCGCCGATCGCCGCGCGATGCTGGGCCGCGCGCTGGGCGACGCGCGGCGGCTGGCGACGG
>NZ_CAHJWW010000170.1 GCF_903643035.1 Sphingomonas bacterium
CTCGCGGCGGGGCCGTTCGGCCTGTCGGTCCCGCCGGCGGCGTGGCCGGAGGTAGCGCCCGACGTGATCCTGACGCCGCTGGTCGCCTTCGACGCCATGCTCAACCGGCTCGGTCAGGGGGCGGGACATTACGACCGGGCGTTCGAGGCCCATCCGTCGGCGTGGCGGGTGGGCGTCGCCTGGTCGATCCAGCGGGTGGCGGCCCTGGCTCCCGATCCCTGGGACGTGCCCCTGCACGACATCATCACGGAGACCGACTGGTGGACCCGGTAGAAGAACCGACGCTGCGCAAGCCGCTGGGCGCGCTCGCGATCTTCGGGCTGGCGCTGACATGGTGCGTGCTGATCGCCAGCCTGTCGCGGATCGTGGGCCAGTGGCCGGGCTGGTTGCAGCCGGCCTTCTACCTCGTGACCGGCATCCTGTGGATCGCGCCGCTCAAGCCGCTGCTGCGCTGGATGGAGACCGGGCGCTGGTCACGGCCGGATTAGTCTGCGATCCCTGGTGCATCTGCGGACTGATGGCGAACGGACATGCGTATCTGCATCATCGGAGCGGGCATGGCGGGCCTCTCCTGCGCAACGGCGCTGCACGGCCGCGGCCACGATGTCGTCGTGTTCGACAAGGGACGGGGCGCCGGCGGCCGCATGTCCACGCGCCGGCTCGATACCCGTTCGGGCACGGCCTGCTTCGACCATGGCGCGCAGTATTTCACCGCCCGCGATCCCGCCTTCCTCGATCAGGTACGGCGGTGGGAGGCGACCGGACATGCGGCACGATGGCCGGCGGCGGGCGCGGATGCGTGGGTCGGCATGCCCGCGATGAACGCGCCGGTCCGCGCGATGGCCGACGGGCTGGACGTTCGATGGGGCATGCGCGCAGAAGGATTGTCACGGGACGGTCGGTGGCGCGTCCGCGGTGACGGGATCGGCGCCAATCCGTTCGACGCGGCGATCGTCGCGGTGCCCGCCGAGCAGGTCCCGGCGCTGGTCGAAGGACATGATCCGGCGATGGCGGAAGCGGCCCTCTCGACGCCCTCGGCCCCCTGCTGGACGGTCATGGTCGCATACCGGTCCCGCGTTCCCACCGATCGCGACCGGCTCACGGACCCCGGCCCCCTGGCGTCTGCCGTGCGCAATTCGGCGAAGCCGGGCCGCGAGGGTCCCGAGGCGTGGGTGCTCCAGGCCGGCGCCGAATGGTCGCAGGCGCATATCGAGGACACGCCGGCCGAGGTCGAGGCGATGATCCTCGATACGTTCGCCCATGAGATCGGAGGCGAGCTTCCCCATCGGATCGCGACGAGCGTCCACCGGTGGCGCTATGCCAGATCGGGAAACCTCGGGACGGGGGCGCTGTGGAACGCGGATCGCCGGCTGGGTGTCTGCGGCGACTGGCTGATCGGCCCGCGCATCGAAGCGGCCTGGCAGTCCGGACAGAGGCTGGCGGACCGCGTGGGTGACGGGATGCCGGGGTGACGGGATGCGGGACCAGCCCTGCGCCCGGCCGGCCGACGGGGCGCAGGATCGTCGTCCGGCCCGTTGGATCGCCTAGCTGACCTGCCGCTTCTCCAGCTTGCGAGCCAGCGTGCGCCGGTGCATGCCCAGGCGTCGCGCCGTCTCGGAGATGTTGAAGTCGGTCTCGGCCAGCATCGAGTGGATGCGTTCCCATTCCAACGTCTTCATGGATGTCGCCCGCGCGCTGAGCGGGACGTCGGCATTGCCGACGACGTGGCCGAACGCCGCCTCGATATCGTCGGTGTTGGACGGTTTGGCGAGATATTGCGACGCGCCCAGCTTGATCGCCTCCACCGCCGTCGCGATGCTCGCGAAACCGGTCAGGACGACGATGAGGGTCGCGGGATCATGCGCATGCAGCGCCTGTACGCAGGTCAGCCCCGACGCGCCGCCGAGCTTCAGGTCCACCACCGCATAGTCGGGCGTGACGGTCGCGAGCAGCTCCAGCAGTTCGGGATGTCCGGCGGCGACCTCCACGCGATAGCCGCGCCGCTCGAACGAACGGGCAAGCGTGCGCGAGAAGGCCTGGTCGTCCTCGACGATCACCAGCAACGGATCATCCGCCATCCGCGTCCCCCGCCAGGGCCAGCGTGCTCAGCGGCATCGTCAGCACGACGATCGCGCCACCATCGGCCCCATTTGACGCGTCGACATGGCCACCCAGCTTGCGCATGACG
This sequence comes from Sphingomonas bacterium, assembly GCF_903643035.1. GTDB lineage: Bacteria > Pseudomonadota > Alphaproteobacteria > Sphingomonadales > Sphingomonadaceae > Sphingomonas. Next base: position 2,189 of record NZ_CAHJWW010000170.1, read on the forward strand.
TTGACGACGAGGAACAGGCCGAGTCCGCCCCCGAGCCTCCTCTTGCTCGACACATACGGCTTGCCGAAGCTCGCGAGCTGGTCCGGAGCGAATCCCGGTCCGACGTCGCGCACCGTAACCACCAGATCATCCTCGACCAGCCGCACGGCGAGACCTATCCGGTCGGGCGACGCCTCCGCGGCGTTGTCGAGGACATTGAAGATCACCTGCTTCAGCGCGGTGTCGGCGACGATCGGCGGGTCGCGGCGAAGGCCGTCGTCGAACGCGAGCCGTGTCGCGGCATGACCCGAGCGCCAGTCCGCCACCAGCCCATCGACGAAGCGGCGCAAGGTGGTCGCGACGGGCGACTCGCCCCGCGCCTCCCCAGCCGCGAGCAGCACGCCCGTCACGATCGCCTTGCAGCGTCCGACCTCGGCCTGCATCTCCGTGACGTCGTCGAGCAGTTCGGGATCGCACGCGAGCGCGGCGTTGCGTCGCCAATCACCCAGGATCACGGCCAGCGAGGCGAGCGGGGTACCCAGTTCGTGCGCTGCGCCCGACGCCAGCAACCCCATGCGGACGATGTGATCCTCCTCCGCCGCCTGCTGGCGCAGGTCGGCCAGATGCGCGTCGCGGGCACGCAGGTTGCGGCTGATCCGCGTCACGAACAGCACCAGCAAGGTCGCAATAAGCGCGAAGCAGATCCACGCTCCCGCGACATTGAGGGTCGCGAGATGATCGGCCAGCGTCGGCGGCAGCTCGATCGGACGATACCACCCGATCAGCAGCGCAAAGCACGCGCTCGCAAGGAAGACGATCGCGATCGTCGACCAGGTGTCGAGCAGGATCGCGCCGAGCACCACCTGGAGCAGGTAGAGCGACACGAACGGGTTGGTCACTCCGCCGCTCAGGAAAAGCTGAGCGGTCAGGGACAGGACGTCCAGAACCAGGGCGAAGAACAGCGCGGCGTTCGAGGTGGCCCGTCCGCGCCGCAACAGCAGAAGGCTGATGACGTTGAGCAGCAGGACGGCCCCGCTCACGCCGAGCATCGGTATCAGCGGCAGCCTCACGTCCATCCCGAAGCGCACGATCGCGATCGTCGCCAGCTGGCCCAGGACCGCGACCCATCGCAACTGAACCAGCTGGACCATGTTGCGGGCGCCCGCGGCCTCCGGCGACCAGCGCGCGCGTCCGGGTGGCGACGCGTCGGCGCAGGTCATCGCCTCGCCCATGCTCGCCACTCATGACGCAGGCCGATCGTGGTGGCGACGGCCGTCATCGTCATCAACGTCAGCCAGGTGATCGCATAGACGAGGTGGTTGTTGGTGAACGAGACGACGGTCAGCCCGCCGATCGGATACCCGCCCGGATTGGGCGTGGCGTCCGCATCCACAAAGAACGGTGCCACGGGCGACAGGTGCCGGGCGGCGGCGATCGCGGCCACGTCGCGCGAGTACCAGCGGCCCGCGGCGGGAGCGTTGCTGCGCAACAGGTCGCCGCCGGGCTCCGTGATGCGCAGCAGGCCGACGACGCGCACCTCTCCCGGTGGGGCCACCCTCTGCGCCGCCGAAGGCACGAAGCCGCGATTGACCAGCACCATGTATCCGCGATCGTCGCGCAACGGCGTCATCGCCCAGTAACCGGGGCCGTATTCCGTCGACGCCGCGACCAGGGTTCGCGCCGCGCCGATATAGTGCCCGCGGAGGCTGACGCGGCGGTACTCGTCGCGGGTCCGCGTCACTCTTGCCCATTCGCCCGGTCCGGGCGCGGGCACGGGCGCGGCGGCGAGCCGCTCGCCGGTGCGGGCGATCAGGCCGAGCTTCCATGCGCGCCGCTCCACCTGCCAGGCCCCCAGGGCTGCGAAGGCCAGCATCGCAGCGAGGCCCAGCACCCCGATCGCGACCAGCGCGCGCCACGACCGCGGCGGACGCGCGCCGGTCGGCGGCGTCACGGCATCTGGCTCATGTCGTGCGCGGACATCGGCATCATGTTGGTGTTGAGGTGGTACATCACCCACAGCGATCCGCTGAGCGCGATGACGACGAGCACGACGGTGAAGATCAACGCCATCATCGTCCATCCTCCTTCCGACTTCGCGTCCATGTGCAGGAAGTAGACCATGTGGACCACGATCTGCACCACCGCCAGCGCCATGACGAGCAGCCCCGTCACCCTCGCGTCCGTGATGACGCCGGTCATCACCAGCCCGAACGGGATCGCCGTCAGCAGCACCGACAGCGCGAAGCCGGTCAGGTAGCCGCGGCGCGAACCGTGGCCGTGGGTGTCGCCGTGCGCGTGCAGCTCGGCGTCGTGGTTGGCGGGATCGGGGTGGAGGGCATCGCTCATCGCAGGCTTCCCAGCAGGTAGACGAAGGTGAAGACGCCGATCCAGATGACGTCGAGGAAGTGCCAGAACATGCTGAGGCACATCAGCCGGCGCTTGTTCGCCTGGATCAGGCCGTGCTTGCCGACCTGCGCCATCAGTGTCGCGATCCAGACCAGTCCGATCGAGACATGGAGCCCGTGCGTGCCGACCAGCGTGAAGAACGCGGACAGGAACGCGCTGCGCTGCGGTGTCGCGCCGTCTGCGATCAGCGTCGAGAACTCGTGCAGCTCGATGCACAGGAACGCGAGCCCGAACAGCGCGGTCGCCGCCATCCAGCCTTGCGTGCGGCGGACATGGCCGTCCTCCATCGCCAGCATCGCAAAGCCATAGGTGATCGACGAGAACAGCAGCATTGCGGTATTCACCGCGACCAGCGGCAGTTCGAACAGGTCGCGTGGGCTCGGCCCCCCCGCATAGCTGGTGCCGAGCACGCCATAGATCGCGAACAGGACCGCGAAGATGAGACAGTCGCTCATCAGGTAGATCCAGAAGCCGAGCATCGTGCCGCCGCCGTCGGCATGATGCTCCTCGTCCGCGAGGTAGAAGGTGGGGCTGGACGGATCGCCCCCGACCGGCGGGAAGGTCTGCATGTTCATGTCAGGCGTCCGCCATCTGCGGGCTGCGCGCCCGCTCGGTGCGCTCCACCTCCTCGGCGGGGATGTGGAAGTCGCGATCGTAGTTGAAGCTGTGCCCGATCGCGACCGTCATGATCGCCACGAACGCCGCGGCCGCCAGCCACCAGATGTACCAGATCATCCCGATCGCGAAGACGACGCTCAGTCCGCCCAGGATCACGCCCGCGCCGGTGTTGCGCGGCATGTGGATCGGCCGCCAGCCACCCGTCGGCGCCTTCGCGCCGCGCGCCTTCATGTCCGCCCAGGCGTCGCCGTCATGGACGACGGGCGTGAACGCGAAGTTGTACGCCGGCGGCGGCGAGGAGGTCGCCCATTCCAGCGTGCGGCCGTTCCACGGGTCGCCCGTCGTGTCGCGCAGCCGCTCGCGATCGCGCACGCTCACGTAGATCTGGATAAGGAAGGCGGCGATGCCGACCATCACCAGCGCCGCGCCGAACGCCGCGATCAGGAACCAGATGCGCAAGGACGGATCGTCGAAGTGGCGAAGCCGCCGCGTCACGCCCATCAGCCCCAGCACGTAGAGCGGCATGAACGCGAAGTAGAAGCCGACCACCCACGACCAGAACGACACCTTGCCCCACCACTCGTCGAGCCTGAAGCCGAACGCCTTGGGGAACCAGTAGTTGATGCCCGCGAACATCCCGAACAGCGTGCCGCCGATGATGACGTTGTGGAAATGCGCCACCAGGAA
>NZ_CAHJWW010000171.1 GCF_903643035.1 Sphingomonas bacterium
GCCGCCACGATCCCGATGGGGCCGCCCGCCGCCACCGCGCCCGGCGTCCGGCCGGAATAGGCGACCACCGCATCCTGCACGACCGTCGGCAGGAGGATCAGCAGCCCCGCAATCCCCGCGAGCATCGATCCGCGGCCGCGCAGCACCTCGGCGGTACGATCCCAGATCGCGGTCATCGTCACCATCGGCAGGCCTCCATCGTCGTCCACCGGCGTCCCGCGCCGGCCGGATCCCGTAGCGACTGTAGCCGATCACCGCCCGCTTGCCAGCCCGCGCATGAGCGACCACCTCGACGACGATGACGACCACGGCGACGAGCGACACGGCGATCGAATGGCGGGTGACGCCGGGGCTCACTCCCTATGCCGACGCGCTGGCGGCGATGGAGGAGCGCGCCGCCGCCGTCGCCGCGGGCGCGGGGCGCGAGCTGGTGTGGCTGCTCGAACATCCGCCCGTCTACACCGCCGGCACCAGCGCGGACCCCGCCGAGCTGGTCGACGCGCGATTTCCGGTCGTCGCCGCCGGGCGCGGCGGACGCTATACCTATCACGGGCCGGGCCAGCGGGTCGGCTATCTGGTGCTGGACCTGAACCGGCGCGGGCGCGACGTGCGCTGCTTCGTCCATGCGGTGGAAGGCTGGGTCATCGCCGCGCTGGCGGGCATCGGCATCGCGGCGCACCGCTCGCCCGGGCGCGTGGGCATCTGGACCCTGCTGGACGACGGGCGGGAAGCCAAGATCGGCGCGATCGGCGTGCGCGTCCGCCGCTGGGTCACGCTGCACGGATTTTCGGTGAACCTGTCGCCCGACCTCGCGCATTTCGACGGCATCGTGCCGTGCGGCCTGCCCGATCCCGTCACCAGCGCCGCCGCGCTCCGCCGTCCGGCATCGCTTGCAACCTTTGACGCGGCCCTTTCGTTCGCGGCGGACCGGTTTCTTGAAACTCTTTCTTGTCCAGTTGCAAACGAGGCTTGAGAGACGGTACTTTAGCGGTTAATGTCCACCTTGATTTGGGTGATAGGGGCCGACGACGCACCGTCCAAATCCGTTTCCAAGGGAGCTTTCCAATGCGTGCACTCTTCACGAAGGCAGTCGCCGGCTCGATGATCGCCAGCGCGGCGCTGATGGTTTCGGCTTGCGGCAGCAAGACGACCGACAACACTTCCGACAACACGATGGTGACGGACATGAACGCCACCGAGGGCATGGACACCATGACCGACAACATGACCACGACCGACGGGTCGATGGGCAATGGCGGCATGATGGCCAACGACACGATGTCGAACGGTTCGATGATGTCGAACAGCTCGATGATGACGAACACCACCGGCAACACGATGTAATCGCAGCCGACCGGTTGATCTTCGACAAGGGGCCGTCCGGGATGCCGGACGGTCCCTTTGCCATGCTCCCGGACCCCGGAGCCCGACGCCCCGCATCATCGATCGCGGCACGCGCGGCAGATCGCCTGGTTCCCGCAACCGGGGCGACCCGGATTCGGTTCGGCGCAAAATCAGCGCCTTGCTGCGCAAACATGATGAATACGTCGCGCCGATCGCGTATCCAGTCATCGGACAATGTCCGATGAGGGGTTTGGCGATGCGATTGGTGCGTGGGGCGATCGGTCTGGCCGTCGCCGGGATGCTGGCGGGAGCGGCAGTGCCCGCGTCGGCGCAGTTCTACATGAAGTCACGCGACCTGAGCGGCGCGCCGGTGCAGGGCGACGAGGCGGACATCGTCCAGCCGCTGCCCGGCGCCACCCGGGCCGAGACCCGCGCGGGCTTGGTGTGGACGATGCGCGCCGCGCTCAACGTGGCCGCGCTGCAATGCGACTTCCAGCCGACCCTCACCACCGTCTTCAACTACAATGCGCTGCTGCGCGACCACAAGGCGGAGCTTGGCGCGTCGTGGGACACGCTCGCCAAATACTTCGCGCGCGTGAACGGCAAGTCGAAGCTCGCCGGACAGAATGCGCTCGACCACTATCAGACGCAGACCTATTCCAGCTTCTCGACGATCGCGGCACAGCTGACCTTCTGCCAGACGGTCAGCGCGATCGGCCGGGATGCGCTCTTCACGCCGCGCGGCCAGTTCTCCGGCATGGCGGAGGCGCGGATGCGCGAGGTGCGCAACAGCCTGACGCCGTGGGGCGAGCAGATATTCGTGCGCTACATGTTCAACGACCGGACGGCGTTGCCGCGCTTCGATCCCGCATGCTGGACCAAGAAGGGGCAGTGGGTGGCCAAGAAGTGCGGGTCGGAGAACTGGCCGCCCGCCGGCACTGGCATGGCCTCGCAATAAGGCGCGGATCGGCCGACTTCGGGGCGAAAACCGCCCTAGCGCAGGCCCAGCAACTTGTGCGTCTGGAGCGACAGCCGCCAGCGCGGTCGCTCCATCGCCAGCGCCAGCGCCGCGGCCCCATCGGCTGGCGCGGCCCCATCGTCGAGCGGCTGGACGAGGTGGTGGGCAAAGTCCCAGCCTTCCAGCTCGACAGGGTCGATCCCGGCCTGGGGCCACACCAGCTTCAGCTCGTCCCCGGCGCGCTGGACGACGCGGCTTCCCGCCTTAGGGCTGATGCACACCCAGTCGAGCGCGGGATGCACAGGCAGCGTGCCGTTGCTCTCGATCGCCACCCGGAAGTCGGCCGCGTGGAGCGCGGCGACCAGCGCATCGTCGACCTGAAGCATCGGCTCGCCCCCGGTCAGGACCGCGAAGCGCCGGTCGGCGCCGCCACCCCAATGGCGCTCGACATCGGCGGCGAGCGCGGCGGCGTCCGCGAACCGGCCGCCGCCGATCCCGTCGGTGCCCACGAAATCGGTGTCGCAGAAACGGCACACCGCCCGTGCGCGATCCGCCTCGCGCCCCGACCAGAGGTTGCAGCCCGCAAAGCGCACGAACACCGCGCGCGCGCCGGCGTTCACGCCCTCGCCCTGCAGCGTCAGGAACATCTCCTTTACGGCGTAGCTCATGGCCGCACGCTCACCCGGCCCCGGCATAGCGGGTGGGGTCGGGCAGCCCCGCCTCCTCGAACCCGCGCCGCCGCAGTCGGCAGCTGTCGCACAGGCCGCAGTGCAGCGCCTCGGGCGCACCCTGCTCGAACTGGGGGTCGTAGCAGGACCAGCTCAGCCCCGCGTCGAGCCCCAGCCGCGCCGCCTCGCGCACGATGTCGGCCTTCGTCATGTGCTGGAGCGGCGCGCGGATCCGGAACGGCTCGCCCTCGACGCCCGCCTTCGTCGCCAGCCCGGCCAGTTGCTCGAACGCGGCGACGAACTCGGGCCGGCAGTCGGGGTAGCCGGAATAGTCGAGGGCGTTGACGCCGATATACAGGTCCCGCGCGCGCGCCGCTTCCGCCCAGCCGAGCGCGAGCGACAGGAATATGGTGTTGCGCGCCGGCACGTAGGTCACGGGGATGCCGGGCTTCACCCCGTCCTTGGGCACCGCGATATCGGCGGTCAGCGCCGATCCGCCGAACGCCGACAGGTCCAGCGACAGCATCACATGCCGCTCCGCCCCGACAGCCTCGGCGACGCGGCGCGCGGCAGCGAGCTCGACGACGTGGCGCTGGCCATAGTCGATCGAGAGCGCCAGCACGCGATATCCATCCTCTCGCGCGCGCGCCGCCGACACCATCGAGTCAAGGCCGCCCGAGACGAGCGCCACCGCCGTCCCCGCTGATGTTCCGCTGGTCATGGTCGCCGGCCCGCTACGCGCATCGCCCGCCGGCGGCAAGGCCGGTCGCCCCGATCGGCCCGCTCAAGGAACGGCCGCCCTGCGCTGCGTCTAGCGAGGGGCGGCCGAAGGAAGCTCGTGCGAGCGATCGGGAGAAAGCGTGCCCTGAAACAGAACACAGTCGAGGAGATAATCGCCAAACCCTAAGATATCCTTGATCGAAGTCGTATCGGGGCAAAAAGCCTTCACTTCGGTTCAGCCCGTCAGCTCTGTCACCGGGAACGGAAACGACGTCGCGCAGAACGCGCAATCCACGCGGATCAGGCCCTGATCGTCCGCCATCGCGCGCTGTTCGTCGACCGGGAAGCGCGCGAGCACGCCGGCGATATGCTCGGGCGTGCAGCGGCACCCGCGCGCGATCGACGTGGAGGCGAGCACCCGCACATCCTCCTCCTCGTTGAACAGCCGCCACACCAGCGTCTCCAGCGGCAGCGCGGGATCGGCCAGCTCGTCCGCGCCCATCGTCGAGCCGAGCGCGGCGACATGCTCCCATTCGGGGTGGTCGAGCCGGGTATGAAGCCGCTCGCGCCCTTCCTCGCCCTCGGGCAGGTGCTGGAGGAACAGCCCGCCCGCGACAATATGCCCACCCCGCTTGCGGACGCCGATCCGCACCAGACTGGGGATCTGTTCCGATTGGAGGAAATAGCTCTGCGCGGCCTCGGCAAGCGAGTCGCCGTCGAGCGGGACGATGCCCTGATACCGCTCGCCAGAGGAGGCGAGGTCGAAGGTGATCGCGAGGTAGCCGGCCCCGAACAGCGCGAACAGCGACGGCGCCTCGGGCGCGGCGGCGAGCCGGTCCGCATCATAGTCGACATAGCCGCGCACGGCGCCGCCGCGATAGTCGCACACCAGCAGCCGGACGATGCCGCCGTCGGTCTGCGCCTGAAGCGTCAGCTGGCCCTCGACGTTCTTCAGCGTCGAGCCGAGCAACGCGCCCACCGTCAGCGCCTCCGCCAGCAGCGTCTCGATCGCCGGCGGATAGGCGTGCGCCGCGAGCACCAGATCGAGCGCCGGCCCCAGCCGCACGATCCGCCCGCGCGCCGATCGGGACGGGATCGCGAAACCTAGCGCGCGGTCCAGGTCGGGGGTCGTGGCATCGTCCACATCGTCACCGTTCAGGCTGGGCTTGTCGAAGCCCTGCCCTTCTTCAGCGCCGCCGGAAGAAGGGCAACCCTTCGACAAGCTCGGGGCGAACGGGTTCGAAGGGGTCGAACGGACATAGGAACGCGCTCGCCCCGATCAACCGATCTGGCCGAAGCACCAGCGCAGGATCGACTTCTGGACGTGCAGCCGGTTCTCCGCCTCCGGCCAGACCAGCGACTGCGGCCCGTCGATCACCTCGGTCGCCACCTCCTCGCCGCGATGGGCGGGCAGGCAGTGGAGGAAGGCCGCGTCCGGCTTCGCCGCGGCCATCAGCGCGGGCGTCACCTGATAGGGAGCGAGCGCGGCGAGCTTGGTCGCGGCGCCCTCCTGTCCCCCGTCGTCCTGGCCCATGGAGATCCAGGTGTCGGTGACGACCACGTCCGCGCCCTCCACGGCTTCGCGCGGGTCCGCGACCACGCGCGCGCGGCCCGACGCGGCGACGATCGCCTCCTCGTCGGGCTGGAACCCCTGCGGACAGGCGGCGACCACTTCGAACCGCATCAGCGCCGCCGCCTCCACGAGGGAGGCGAGCACGTTGTTGCCGTCGCCCAGCCACGCGACCTTCAGCCCCGGCAGCGCCCTGCCCGCCTCCAGCAGCGTCATGAGGTCCGCCATGATCTGGCAGGGGTGCGAGGCGTCGGTCAGGCCGTTGACGACCGGCACCGTCGCATGGGCGGCCATCTCCGTGAGCTTGGCGTGGTCGTCCGTCCGGATCATGACCGCGTCGCAATAGCCCGACAGGACGCGCGCGGTGTCCGCCACGCTCTCGCCGCGACCGAGCTGGGTGGTGCCCGCGTCGAGCACCAGCGCCGACCCGCCGAGCTGGCGCATCGCCATGTCGAACGACACGCGGGTGCGGGTGGAGGACTTCTCGAACACCATCGCGAGCGTCCGCCCGGCGAGCGGCGCGTCGGCGTCCGCCGCGCCCTTGGGCAGCCCGGCCCG
>NZ_CAHJWW010000172.1 GCF_903643035.1 Sphingomonas bacterium
TTCCGCCACATCGCCGGCCCCGACGAGACGACCGCGACGCTGGGCGCCGCCGCCGCCGCCGCCGCGATCGCCGCCGCCGGCCTCGCCGCGCAGGACATCGACCTGATCGTGCTGGCCACCGCGACCCCCGACCAGACGTTTCCGGCCTCCGCCACCAAGGTGCAGGCGTTGCTGGGCATCGACCATTGCGTCGCGTTCGACGTCGGCGCGGTATGCTCGGGCTTCCTCTACGCGCTCCAGGTGGCGGACTGCATGATCCGTGCGGGCGCGCACCGGCGCGCGCTGGTGATCGGCGCGGAGACGTTCAGCCGCATCCTCGACTGGGAGGACCGGGGCACCTGCGTCCTGTTCGGCGACGGCGCGGGCGCGGTGGTGCTGGAAGCGGTCGACGCGGACGGGACCGACGGGGACGGCGGGGACGAGGGCCGGGGAGAACCGCCGCGCGGCATCCTGGCCACCCGGCTGCACGCCGACGGCCGCCACAACGCGCTGCTCTATGTCGATGGGGGGCCATCCACCACCGGCACGGTCGGCAAGCTGCGGATGAAGGGACGCGAGGTGTTCCGCCATGCCGTCACCAACCTCGCCGCGGTGATGACGGAGACGCTGGCGATCGCCGGCATCGCGTCGCGCGACGTCGACTGGCTGGTGCCGCACCAGGCCAACGCGCGCATCCTGGAGGCGACCGCGAAGAAGCTGGGCCTCGATCCCGCGCGCGTCGTGATGACCGTCGACCAGCATGCCAACACATCCGCCGCCTCCGTGCCGCTCGCGCTCGACGTGGCGGTGCGCGACGGGCGGATCCGGCGGGGCCAGATCGTGGTGCTGGAGGCGATGGGCGGCGGCTTTACATGGGGCGCCTGCATCGTGCGGTTCTGACCGGGTCGGGTCCCGGTCCGGAGCGATCCGACCTCACGTTAAGGCTTTCGACGCATGACGGAGTTTGATATCGATCAACCTCCGACTCCGGGGAGGGCCGCCGATGCAAGCAGGAACGTTGACGAGGGCCGACCTGTCCGAGACGCTTCACCGCCAGATCGGCCTTTCGCGCGCCGAGTCGTCCCGGCTGGTGGAGCAGATACTGGCGCAGATGTGCGCCGCGCTTCAGCAGGGCGAGAACGTCAAGATCTCTGGCTTCGGCACCTTCGTCCTGCGCGACAAGGGCGAGCGGGTCGGGCGCAACCCCAGGACCGGCGTAGAGGTGCCGATCGCGCCGCGCCGCGTCCTGACCTTCCGCGCCAGCCAGATGATGCGCGGCCGGATCATGCACGGGGACTGACCCTGTACCTCCGCATGGGAGGCAGGGACATGGGGCTCGATAAACGCGCCGGCCGCCGCTAGGACATGAGCGTGGCGCCGTCGCATCAGGGAGGCCGATCCGGCTCGACGCCCAGGGAGCCACCGGCCGGTTCCGGGCCGGGCAAGGCCGAGGGCGCGTTCCGCACGATCGGCGAGGTGTCGCGCGATACCGGCCTGCCGGCGCATGTGCTGCGCTATTGGGAGTCCCGCTTTCCCCAGCTTCGACCCGTCACCCGCGCGGGCCAGCGTCGTCATTACCGGCCCGAGGACGTGGCGCTGGTCGTGCGCATCGACCGGCTGCTGAACGAGCGCGGCTACACGATCCGCGGGGTGCAGAAGGTGCTGGAGGAGGACCCCGGCGCGGACGTACCCGCCGCCTCGCCCGTGCTGGACACGGTACGACAGGTGCGCGACACGCTGGCGGCCGCGCTCGCCGACGATTAGGATGCAAGCCGCCCGAGCCGTCCTGGCCGCCGCCGGCGCGAGCCGCGCCTATCGCTCGCGCGTCGCCGCGAACCGTATCCTGGGATAGCGGTCGGCGACATAGCCCACCTCCCACGCGGTCTTGGCGAGGAACACCGGCGCATCGTCGCGGTCCTTCGCCATCGCGGAGCGGTTGAGGTCGGTGAACGCCTTCAGGTCCACAGGCTCGCCCGCCGACACCCAGCGCGCGGTGTCGAACGGCGCGGGCTCCAGCGCGGCGGCGACCCTGTATTCCGCCTCCAGCCGCGAGAGCAGCACGTCGAGCTGGAGCTGCCCGACGACGCCGATGATCCAGTTGGAGCCGATCTCGGGATAGAAGACCTGGGTCACGCCTTCCTCGGCCATGTCGTCGAGCGCCTTGCGCAGCTGCTTGGTCTTGGTCGGGTCCTTCAGCACGACGCGGCGCAGGATCTCGGGCGCGAAATTGGGGAGGCCGGTGAAACGGACGTCGGCGCGCTCCGACAGCGTGTCGCCGACGCGCAGCGTGCCGTGGTTGGGGATGCCGATGATGTCGCCAGGGAACGCCTCGTCGGCGATCTCGCGGTCCTGCGCGAAGAACAGGATCGGCGAGTGGACCGCGATCGCCTTGCCGCTGCCCGACGGGGTCAGCTTCATCCCGCGCCGGAACACGCCCGAGCACAGCCGCATGAACGCGATCCGGTCGCGGTGCTGCGGGTCCATGTTCGCCTGCACCTTGAAGACGAAGCCCGTCACTTCCGTGCCCTCCGGGGCGACGGGGGCGGGCTCGGCGGGCTGCGGGCGCGGGCCGGGCGCGAAGTCCGCGAGCGCGGCGATCAGCTCGGCGACGCCGAAGTCCTTGAGCGCGGAGCCGAAATACACCGGCGTCAGGTCGCCCGCGCGATACGCCTCCGCATCGAACGCGGCATAGCCGCCCTGCGCCAGTTCCACCTCCTCGGCGAACCGCTCGGGCAGCACGGGCGCGTCCTCGCTGCGGCCCTGGAAGTTGCGGCTGTCGCCGTCCGGCCGATGCACGCGGTTCGCCACGAGGTCGAGCACGCCCTCGAACTCGCCACCCATGCCGACCGGCCACGACATCGGGCAGACGTCGAGCTGGAGGACGTCGGCGATCTCGTCCAGCAGCTCGAAGGGGTCGCGTCCTTCGCGGTCCACCTTGTTGACGAAGGTGATGATCGGCACCGACCGCAGCCGGCACACCTCGAACAGTTTCCGTGTCTGCGCCTCGATGCCGCGGGCGGCGTCGATGACCATCACCGCCGAGTCGACGGCCGTCAGCGTGCGGTAAGTGTCCTCGGAGAAGTCCTCGTGCCCCGGCGTGTCGAGCAGGTTGAAGGTCAGCCCCAGCGTCTCGAACGTCATCACCGACGAGGTGACGGAGATGCCGCGCTGCTGCTCGATCTTCATCCAGTCCGACCGGGCACGCCGGGCCTGCCCGCGCGCCTTCACCGCGCCTGCCAGATGGATCGCGCCGCCGACCTGCAACAGCTTCTCGGTCAAGGTGGTCTTGCCGGCGTCGGGGTGGGAGATGATCGCGAAGGTGCGGCGGGGGGAAGGCATTGCCTGCCCCTAACGGGTCAGCCCGCCAGCGTCACGCTCCCACCAGCGTCACGCTCATCCCGATGCGCTTCTCGTCGCCGGGCGCGATCTCGAAGACACCCGGCTTCTGGGTGAAGTCGCCGGCGAAGCCCTCGGGATCGGCGATGCCGTGCCAAGGCTCGATGCACACGAAACGCGGCCCCTCGCCATCGGGCAGCGCGGGCTTGGTCCATATGCCCAGCCGCGGCGTGTCGGGGAAGCGGACGTGGAGCACCGGCCCTTGCGCTGCGCCATAGGTGACGGACTGCGAACGGATCGGGTCCCACACCAGCGCGTCGTTCGCGAACAGCGCGTCGGCAAGCAGCAACTCGCGCCCGCCGTCGGGCCGGCCGGACAGCGCGCCGGACAGGGGACTGGCCCGATAGTCGGGCGCGATCAGTCCGTCGGGCGCGATCCCGCGCAGCTCGCCCGGCTCGTGCCTCTCGAAGGTGACGCGATGCGCCCCGCGATCCTCGCCATAGGGCAGCGGCCAGGCGAAGGCGGGGTGGAAGCCGAACTGCGCGGGCAGCGGGCCGTCGCCCCGGTTCTCGATCCGCGCCTCCAGCGTGATCGTCGCGTCCGCGATGGCGAAACCGATCTCCAGCCTGAACGCGAACGGGTAGGAGGCGCGCGTCGCCTCGCTGTCGGCCAGCGCGAACACCGCGCGCGCAGGCCCGGTCTCCACCACGTCGAACAGCGAGTGGCGCGCGAAGCCGTGCTTGGCCATCGGATACTCGCGGCCGCCGATCCGCACGACACCCCCGTTGGTGACGCCGATCACCGGGAACAGGATCGGCGCGTGCCCGGTCCAGAACGCCGGGTCCGCATCCGTCATCAGGTTGCGCCCCCCAGCGTCGCGCAGGTGGGTCAGCTCCGCGCCATAGGGGTTGATCGCGGCGGACAGCTGGTCGCCGGCGATCTCGATCATCTGGCGTTGGGTGGTCATGCAACGGCTCTTGATCCCGAACCGGCCGCAGATCAACGCCCATGAGCAGCGGGCGGATATCGGGACCGGCGCCCGCCGGGCGGATCAGGCGACCGGGTTCTCGGTTGACACCACGAAATCGCAGGCGTGGAGGTCTAGGAACGCCTCCTCGTCCGGCCTGATCCTTTCCAGGTACACCGGATCGGAAAAGCAGCGGGCCAACGCATCGACGTCGTCGAACCAGAGCTCGGTGATCCCGTCGTACTTGGTGGGCGGCATGCCCGGAAGGGTGGCATCGATCGCGTGCTGCTGGACATAACGGCGCACCGTCTGCTGCACGACCGGCACCGACATGAACAAAGCCGCGTGGCGGTTGCGGTGATGGTCGACGAACTCCTCGCGGGTCAGCGAGGGCTTGCGGGTCAGAAGGATGGTGAACTTGATCATGCCGGGCTCCGGATGGGGGTTGCCACCGGACGGCTTGTTCGGCCACACAGATGTATGCACGGCATACTTGAAGGCAAGGAGCGGCAGTGACCGGCGACCAGGCCTATCATCACGGCACGCTGCGGCAGGCGCTTCTGGACGACGCGGCCGTCCTGCTGGACGAGGGCGGCCCGGACGCCCTGTCGCTGCGCGCGCTGGCCCGGCGCGCGAGCGTCTCGCCGCGGGCGCCGTACCGCCACTTCGCCGACAGGGAAGCGTTGCTGGCCGCGCTCGCGATACAGGGTTTCGCTGCGTTCGCGGCGGCACTCGCGGCGGGGGATGCGGCCGCCGCGCCCGGCCGGGAACTGGAGGCGCAAGCGATCGCCTATGTGCGCTTCGCGCTGGCGGCGCCCGGCCGGTTCCGGTTGATGTTCGGTCCACGCCGCGGGGCGGCGGACGACGGGCTGATCGCCGCCAAGCAGGCGGCGTTCGGCGTCCTTCAGGCCCGTGTCGACCTGCTGGCCGGGCCGGGCGACGACAGCCGCGCGGAGGCGGTCGGCCATTGGGCGCTCGCCCATGGTCTGGCGGTGCTGTTCCTCGACGGGCGCGTTCGCGACGAACTGGACGGGAGCGACGACGAGATGGTGCGGCGCGTCGCCGGCGCCACGCTGCGCTTCGCACGGCCGCGATGACCGGGCCGCCGACGACATCGTCGCATCGCCGGCCTGGCCGAGCCCATGGTGACGTCGCGCCCCGATCGGCACCCTGGCTTTGCCTCGAACCGTCATAAGGCAGGAGTCGCGATGGATCCCTCTTCCGCTCACGGCTGGTGCGCATGGGCGTGGGCCGAGCACCGGGCGAGTCGGACCGGCCGCGCGGCGGAAGGGTTTCGCTGGGCGCTGGCCATCGATCCGTCGTCCGTCCCGGCGGGCTTCGGGCTGGCCTCCATGTTGCTGGATGGCGGCGATGTCGACGGCGCGGGCCGGTTGGTCACGCGGATGTCGCGGGCGGCGGCGGTGGCGGAGCGGCCGGATGTGCTCTGGCTGACGGCGCGGCTCGCAGCCGCGCGGGGCGAG
>NZ_CAHJWW010000173.1 GCF_903643035.1 Sphingomonas bacterium
CTCTACGGCCGCAACGCGACCGGCGGCGCGATCAACCTGATCCCGGCCCAGCCCAAGCCCGGCGAGTTCTCCGGCTATGCCAGCGCGAGCTACGGCAACTACAATTCGGTGGTGGCCGAAGGGGCCGTCAACCTGCCGATGGGTCCGGACGGCGCATTGCGCATATCGGCAAGCACGTCGCAGCACGACGGCTATCTGGCCGATGGCACCTCCGACGACCGGACGACGTCGCTGCGCGTGCAGATGAAGGCGAAGCTCACCCCTGCGCTGACGGTGCGGGTCGCGGGCGACTACAGCAACGTCGGCGGCGTCGGCGCGGGCGTCTCCTACATCAGCAACTACAATCTCAATCCCGTGGCCGGCCGCTATGCGACCGTGCTGTCCGGCCTGTCGCTCGGCGAGGGCCTGTATACCCCGGCGGCGCAGGCCTATCGCTCGACGATCTTCGTGCCGGTCGTCGGCCGCAGGCTGGACGGGTTCTCGCCCTATCCGTTCCAGCGGAACAACTTCTACGGCGCCAACGCGCAGATCGACTACGAGACGGGCGCCGGCACGTTCACGCTGATCCCCGCCTGGCGCTACGCCTCGCTCAACTACCTGGCCGAGGCAGGAGGCTTCCCCTACCGAAATCGCGAGAAGGACGAGCAGTTCAGCGTCGAGGGCCGCTTCACCGGCAACAGGATCTCGATCTTCGATTACACGCTGGGCGGCTATTTCTACGACGACTCGGTCCACAACCGGACCGCACTGAACCTGTCGGCCGCGGAGAACTTCCTTGACCAGACGTATCGCACCCGATCTTTCGCGCCGTTCGGGCGGCTGACCGCGCACCTGTCCGACCGGCTGCGCGTGGTCGGCGGCGTGCGCTATTCCAAGGACATCAAGAGCTTCATCGGCGCCACCACCGCGCTGAACCTCGTCTGCACTGTGCGGGTGATGGGCGTCCCCTCCTGCCCCACCGCGCGCCTGTTCACGACCGTGGACACCCTGTCGCAGGTGCCGTTCGCCGTTCCGGCCGGCCCCGCGCCGATCCCGCAGAGCACGTCGGGCGCGATCATCGTCCGCTCCGACAGCAGCTACAACAGCCGGCTGACCAACGACCGCGTGACCTATCACGGCGGCGTCGAGTTCGATCTGGCCGCGCGGTCGCTGCTCTACGCGACGGTCGAGTCGGGCTACCGCTCGGGTGGCTTCTCCGCCGCGCAGGGGTTCGAGACCTACCAGCCCGAGCTCATCACCGCCTACACCGCCGGCATCAAGAACCGCTTCTTCGACAACCGCGTCCAGCTTAACGTCGAAGGCTTCCTGTGGAACTACAGCAACCAGCAGGTCTCGCACCTCGGGCTCGACCTCAGCGGCCGCACCGCCCAGTACATCCAGAACATCGGCACCTCCCGGATCAAGGGCGTTGAGGTCGAGGGACGCGTGCTCGTGACCAAGAACACGCTTATCAGCACCGACATCCAGTATCTCGACGCGCGCGACCGGGCGTTCACCTATCAGCAGGGCAGCGCGACGGGAGCGCCGCTGACCGGGTGCAGCTTCGCGCTGGCCGCCAACCCGGCATTCTACAACGTCAGCTGCGCGGGCAAGCAGGCGTACAATTCCCCGCGCTGGACGGTGAACCTGTCGGGACAGCAGACCTTCCCGCTCGGCGCCTACAAGGTCGTCGCGGGCGGCGACACGCAGTACAGGACCAGCCGCACCGTGGGGTTCGAGTACCTGCCGGAGCAGCTCGTCGCCGCCACTTGGATGACCAACGCGCAGCTGTCGTTCGGCCCGGCGGACGATCGCTGGTCGGTCGCTGGCTTCGTCCGCAACATCGAGGATCACCGCATCCTGAACTTCGCGACGACGCACCCGCTGGCCAACGCACTGGTCGGCGGCTCCACGGCGCCGCGGACGTACGGCGCGCGCGCCTCGGTGAAGTTCTAACGGCAAGGATCCCATGACCAGTCTCGACGACATCTATCTGACCCGCTGGGGCCATGCCGGACCCACGGTCGTCCTCGTCCACGGAAGCGCGCAGGGGAGCCGGGTCGGCGGCGACCGTCACTTCGCCGCGCAGCAGGTGCTGGCGAGCGAGGGTTGGCAGTTGGTCGTCCCCGACCGGCCGGGTCACGGCCGCAGCCCCGCCCCCGGACGGCCCGACGACGCCGAGGCCGACGGGGCCTGGGTGGCGGACCTGCTGGGCGATGACCTGCCAGGCGGGGGCGCGCATCTGGTCGGCCACTCGTTCGGCGGCTGCGTTGCGCTCGCCGCCGCCGCGCGACGGCCGGGGGCGGTGCGCTCGCTGACCCTGATCGAGCCGGGCATGCAGAAGCTCGCGATCGACGACCCGCGCGTGCGCCGCTTCGTGCTGAAGCTCGCGGGCACGATGATCTTCTCCTTCACCGCCAAGCGCCGTGCCGCGGGAATGGCCAGGCTGCTGGGCATTCCCGGCGACATCCGGGGTGGGTCGAACCCCGAGGAACTCAAGGCGATGGGCCGCGGCATCGCCAAGCTGAAGGTGCCGGCCGCCGCGACGCTGCAGCGCGAGCTGGAGACGGTGAAGCGCGCCGGCATCCCGCTGCTGGTCGTCACCGGCGGCTGGAGCCCGGCGTTCGACGTTGTCGGCGAGCGGGTCGCCGCGATCGGCGGCGGGCGGCACGAGATCGTCGCGTCGCCCAACCATTTTCCCAACCTCATGCCGGCGTTCAATCCGATGCTGACGGCGTTCATGCGCGCCGCCGACGCTCGGGCGTAGAACGACCGGCGTGGAGCCCAGTCGAGGAACGATCATGAGACACGCCGCCGCCCTCTCCGCCCTCCTGCTGCCGATCGCCGCGCCGGCATCGGCCGCGCCGGCGACCGACGTCGTCACCCGCTCGGGCGCGGTGCACGGCGCGGCGTCGGACGCCGGCGTCGTCGCGTTCAAGGGCATCCCCTACGCCGCGCCGCCGGTCGGACCATTGCGCTGGCGTTCGCCGCAGCCGGCGGCGGCGTGGACCAGCCCACGTGACGCGACCCGGTTCGGCACGCCCTGCTTCGCCTCGCCGCTGCCCGGCCCGATGCAGCCGCCGCCGCAGAGCGAGGACTGCCTGACCGCCAACGTCTGGACGCCCCCGGCGGACGGGGCGGCGGGCGGTACCGCGCCCGGCAAGCGCCCGGTGATGGTATGGATCCACGGCGGCGGGTTCGAGTTCGGCTCGTCGGCGCAGCCCGGCTATGATGGCACGGCACTGGCCAAGCACGGCGTTGTCGTCGTCAGCTTCAACTACCGGCTCGGCGTGCTCGGCTTCCTCGCGCATCCGGCGCTCGACCACGAAGGACCCGCATCGGGTAATTACGGCCTGCAGGATCAGGTCGCGGCGTTGCGCTGGGTACGCGCCAACATCGCCGCGTTCGGCGGCGATCCCGCCAACGTCACGATCTTCGGCGAGTCCGCCGGCGCGCACTCGGTCGGCATCCTGATGGCCTCGCCGCTGGCCAAGGGGCTGTTCGCCAAGGCGATCGCCGAAAGCGGCGCGTTCTGGGACAGCGAGCACGGCTCGCTCTCCACCCACGCGGAGGCGACCACGCGCGGCGTCGCCTTCCAGCAGCGCATGGGCGCGGCCGATCTCGCGGCGTTGCGCGCCCTGCCGGCGGAGCAGCTGAACCTGGCCGGGCGCTGGGACGTCCGGCTCGATCCCGGCACGACCGTCTTCTCGCCGAACGTCGACGGCTACGTGCTGCGCGAGGCCCCCGCCGCCGCCTTCGCGCGCGGCGCGGCGGCCAAGGTGCCGTTGCTCGCCGGCTGGAACGCGCAGGAGCAGACGCCGCTGTTCCTGCCGCGCGCGCTGCCGCACGATACGCCCGAGGCGTTCCGCGCCGGCGAGGCCAGCCTGTTCGGCGCGGATCGGACGGCGGCGGCGGAGGCGGCCTATCCTTCGGCCGATCCGGCGCGGTCGTCGGCGACGTTGGTCGGCGACCTCGTCATCTCCGAGCAGACCTGGGAGATGCTCGCGCTTCAGCAGAAGGCGCGGCGGACGGGCGTCTACGCCTATCAGTTCTCGTTCACCTCGCCCTACTCGCCGATCGCCAACCACACGGCCGAGGTGAAATACGTGTTCGGCAATCTCGCGCCGCCCCCGCCCGGTCGTGGCGGCGGTGCGCCGGGCGACGGCGATCGGGCGACCGCGGACCTGATGACGGCCTATTGGACCAATTTCGCGACCAGGGGCGATCCCAACGGCCCCGGCCTGCCCGCTTGGCCGAGCTATGCCGGGCCGGGATCGCAGGTCCTCTCCTTCAAACCCGACGGCGCGACCGCTGCGGCCGAGACCGGGACCGATCGCCTCCGGTTCGTCGGCTCGTTCCGCACCGCCGGTCGCCTGCCGGATCGCTGGCGGACGGTAATGCCCTGATGCCCGAGTGGGTAGCTACCGGCGCATCTCAGGCAATCTGTTCCATCTCCGGTGCGCGACCGCCATCGCCTCCAACGTTCCGGTTGCGCCCGTAAGCCGACTTGCTGAAGCAGGACACCCGTCCAAATAGCCGTTGCAAGGCGCGATGGAACGATCCAGCATCTCCACAACGGCGGGAGCAGGAGGGTGAAAGCTAGAGTCGCGAACCTGTTCTCGGTGCTGGTCGCGCTTTTAACACCTGCCGCGGCGCATGCCCAGACAGCTCCGGTCTGGGCCACTGTTCCCGACGTGCCGCCACTGCCGCCACCTGCCAGATCCGGGTTCGTCGATCATGACGGCGCCCGCATATATTTCGCCGTCTTCAACCAGGGCGGCGGCCGACCCGTCGTACTGCTCCACGGCGGCTTCGCCTCGTCCGCCTCATGGGGGTTCGAAGTGCCCCGGCTTGCCCCGCGCCACGAGGTGATCGTGATCGACAGTCGCGGCCACGGGCGCAGCACGATGCCGGCCGGTCCGCTCAGCTACAGGCAGATGACGACCGATGTCGTGGCGGTCCTGGACCGGCTGCGCGTCGCCAGGGCGTCGGTGGTGGGTGTGAGCGACGGCGGTATCGTCGGCCTGCTGCTCGCCATCCACCACTCCGACCGGGTCGACCGACTGTTCGCCTGGGGAGCGACGTTCAACACGCATGCCGACAGCGACGGGCCACCCGATCCGACCATGTCGGGCATAGGCGCGCGGTTCATGGCGAGAATGGAGGCGAACTACCGGGCGGTGTCGGCAACCCCGGACGGCTTTCCGGCATTGCGGACGGCGCTGGGCCGGCTTTATGCGATCGAGCCCGACCTGACCCCGGCCGAACTCGGAAGCATCCGTGTCCCGACGCTGGTCGCGGACGGCGCGCACGAGCAGTTCATCGCCCGGTCGCACACCGAGGCGCTTGCCTGCATGATCCCCGGCGCGCGGCTGACCATCCTGCCGAACGTAAGCCATGGCGGACCGCAACAGGACCCGGCCGCCTTCCACCAGGCAGTTGCGAGCTTCCTGGACCCGCCCCGACCCCGCTGAATATCTGCCTCCCATGCCTCGCAGCGACCCTGTCATGCTCATGGCGCGGACGACAAATCGCAGACGACCAAGCTTGCAACCCTTCTCGAAACCTCGCCCGATCAATCCTGCCTTGGTCGTTCACCGGAGCGGACGTGACGGTCGCCCGTTTGTCGATCCGAGTCGAACGGAGACGACGATGACCCTGCGTACCATAGCCCATGCCCATCCCGCCTGTCGCGACGACATCGCCGACCTGACGACCCGCCGGCCGGTGCCCGGCCCGGGCCTCGATCAGGTCGACCCGTTCCTGTTCCT
>NZ_CAHJWW010000174.1 GCF_903643035.1 Sphingomonas bacterium
CGGTAGACGAGCGCGAACAGCGCGTCGAACATGATGATCATGAAGATCGATTGCACCACCGCCGCCGTCACCCGCGCGCCCAGGCTCTCGACGTCGCCGCCGGTGGCAAGGCCCTGGCGGCAACCGGTCGCGGCGATGACGAGCGCGAAGAACGGCGCCTTGCTCATGCCCACCCAGAACTGGGTCAGCCCAACTTCCGCGGTCAGCCGCTGGACGAAGAAGGCGGGACTGATGTCCATCGTCGTCGCGGTGACGACCATACCGCCGAACAGGCCGCCCACGTCGCCGCACAAGGTCATCACCGGCAGCATGATCAGCGCCGCCAGCACGCGGGGCACGACCAGCGCGTCGAAGCGGTCGACGCCCATCACCTGCAGCGCGTCGACCTCCTGCGTCATCCGCATCGAGCCGAGCTGCGCCGCGAACGCCGACGCCGAGCGGCCGGCCAGCAGGATGGCGGCAATTACCGCGCCGAACTCGCGCAGCACGCCGATGCCGACCAGCTCCACCGCATAGACCTTGACGCCGAGCGTCGTCAGCAACGTGCTGCCGACCAGCGCCAGCACCGCGCCGATGAAGAAGGTCATGGTGAACACGATCGGCAGCGCGGCGAGCCCCGCCTGCTGCATCGTCGCGACCAGCGGGATGGGGCGCAGCCGGCGCGGCGACACGATCGTGCGCGCCAGGGCGACGATCAGCTGGCCGATGAACAGCTCCGCCGACCAGAGCTCGCGGCCTGTCCCGACCGTCGCGCGCCCGATCCGTTCGAAGAAGACGTGCGGCGACCACCTGCCGTGCCAGGCGGCCGGCTTGGGATCGAGTGAGTCGCTGACGAGGTCCGCCAGCCGCTCCAGCTCGTCGCGTCCCGCAAGATCGAGCTCCAGCCCGGTCTCGTTGGGTCGCCCCAGCACCCGCATCAGCGCGAACACGCCGGCGGTGTCGACG
Source organism: Sphingomonas bacterium (assembly GCF_903643035.1). GTDB lineage: Bacteria > Pseudomonadota > Alphaproteobacteria > Sphingomonadales > Sphingomonadaceae > Sphingomonas. Next base: position 946 of record NZ_CAHJWW010000174.1, read on the forward strand.
CGGCCCAGCTGGTGCGCGTCGAAGCGGCGCCGGTCGGTTCGGTCCGCCAACTCCGCCCGAAGTCGGACGGGTGCGTCGCCCAGCGCGAGCACCGTCCAGTCGCCCGACGGCACGATGGCGAGCACGTCGCCTTCGTCCTGAAGCTTATAGCTCGCGGCGGTCGGCCCGTCGCTCATGCAGGCTCGCTGCGCCCACCCGGCGCAGCACCGACAAGGCACGGGTCGATCAAGGTCAGCGCTGCATCTGCAAGTTGGTCATCGAGTCCATCGGCGCCATGTTAGTGTTCAGATTGGCCATGATCCACAGCGATCCCCCGCAAAACAGCGTCACGATGAGCACGCCGAACGCCACCGCCAGGCTGTTGTTGATGTTCTCGCGCCCAGTCGTGAGATGGAGGAAGAAGACCAGGTGGATGCCGATCTGCGCGACGGCAAGCACGGCCAGCCCGATCGCCACGCCCGGCTGCCAGAACACGCCCGTTTGCGCCGCCCAGAACGAGATGGTGGTCAGCAGCGCCGCGAGCGCGAAGCCCGCCAGATAGTTGCGCAAGCCGCGCAGGGTCTTGCCGCGCGGATCGCCGGGCGCCGCGTCGTCCTGGCCAGCCGCCTCCTGCTCCTCGCTCATCCGCGCGCTCCCAGCAGGTAGACGAAGGTGAACACGCCGACCCAGACGATGTCGAGCGCGTGCCAGAACAAGGTGAAGCACAACAGCCGTCGCATGATGTCGTCGCGGAAGCCCTTGGCCCAGAGCTGCGCGATCATCGTGCCACACCACAGTATCGCGGTGCCGACATGCAGCCCGTGGCACCCCACCAGCGCGAAGAACGCGGACAGGAAGGCGCTGCGGTCCGGCCCCGCGCCGCGACCGACCAGCTCGGTGAACTCGCGCACCTCCAGTACCAGGAAGGCGAAGCCGAGCAGCCCGGTGACGAACAGCGCGACCTGCGTCCAGCGCAGGCTGCGCGCGTCGGCCGCGAGCGTCGCCATGCCGCAGGTCAAGGTCGACACGAGCAGGCACGCGGTCTCGATCGCGACCTGATCGAGCTTGAACAGCTGGGCGGCGGTCGGCCCGCCGTCCGTCGCACGGGACAGCACGGCATAGCTGGCGAAGAACCCCGAGAAGAGGATGATGTCGGAGACGATGAACAGCCAGAAGCCGTAGCCGACCACGACCCGCTCCGACGCGATGCCGCCCTCGTCGCGCGCCCGATCGTCCTGCCTTTCATGCCCCAGCCGATGCGGATCACCCCCGCCGGCCCGAAGTTCGGCCGTCCCGGCGCTCACGTCGCCACCGCGTCGCGCAGCAGCGCTTCCTGGACCCGCCGCAGCGCCGCCGCCGACGCACGGACCTCCGCCAGCGGCACCTCGTCCTTGCTCTCGTCCCGCCATGCAAACACGACGAAGGTCACGAAGGCGCCGATCAGCCCGACGATCGCCAGCCACCAGATGTGCCAGATCAACGCGAAGCCGGTGACGGTCGTGTAAAAGGCGGTGACGATGCCGGTCGCGCTGTTGCGGGGCACCTTGATCGCCGTCAGATCAGGCTCGTCGTCGAGCTTCTCCGCCGCGATCGCACGCTGCTTCATCCCCCAATAGGCCTCCCCGCCGACGACGTTGGGCAAGGTCGCGAAGTTGAAGACGGGCGGCGGCGACGGCGTCATCCATTCCAGCGTCCGCCCGCGCCACGGATCGCCGGTCTCGTCCCGGCGCCGATCGCGGGTGCGGATCGACACGACGAGCTGGACGAGCTGGCAGCCGATCCCGCAGAGGATGACGAGCGCGCCGACACCTGCCACCAGCAGCAGCGGGGTCCAGGCGGGATCGTCGGTATGGTGCATCCGCCGCGTCATGCCCATCAGCCCGAGCGCATAGAGCGGCATGAACGCAAGGTAGAAGCCGACGATCCAGCACCAGAACGCCGCCTTTCCCCAGCCTTCATGCAAGGTGAAGCCGAACGCTTTGGGAAACCAGTAGTTATAGCCGGCGAACGCCCCGAACAGCACGCCGCCGATCACCACGTTATGAAAGTGCGCGACCAGGAACAGCGAGTTGTGCAGCACGAAGTCCGCCGGCGGCACCGCCAGCAGCACGCCCGTCATCCCGCCGATCACGAACGTCAGCATGAACGCCACCGCCCACATCATCGGCACCGTGTAGCGAACCCGCCCGCCCCACATCGTGAACAGCCAGTTGAAGACCTTGACGCCCGTCGGCACCGCGATGATCATCGTGGTCACGCCGAAAAAGCCGTTGACGTCGGCGCCCGCGCCCATCGTGAAGAAATGGTGCAGCCAAACCACGAACGACAGGACGCAGATCGCCATCGTCGCTGCGATCATCGAGCGATAGCCGAACAGCGCCTTGCTGGAGAAAGTCGAGATCACCTCGGAGAAGATCCCGAACGCGGGCAGGATCAGGATATAGACCTCCGGGTGCCCCCATGCCCAGATCAGGTTAAAGTACATCATCGCGTTGCCGCCATGATCGTTGGTGAAGAAGTGGAAGCCAAGATAGCGATCGAGTAGCAGCATCGCGAAGGTGGCGGTGAGGATCGGGAAGGCCGCGACGATCAGCAGGTTGGAGGCGAGGCTGGTCCAGCAGAAGATCGGCATGCGGGTCAGCGACATGCCCGGCGCGCGCATCTTGAGGATGGTCGTCACCAGATTGATCCCCGACAGCAACGTTCCGGTGCCCGAGATCTGCAAGGCCCACAGGTAATAGTCGACACCGACGCCGGGCGAGTAGGCAAGCTCCGACAAGGGCGGATAGGCGAGCCATCCGGTACGCGCGAACTCGCCGACCACCAGGCTGACGTTGACCAGCAGCACGCCCGACGCGGTCAGCCAGAATGACACCGAGTTGAGCGTGGGAAAGGCCACGTCGCGCACGCCCAGTTGCAACGGCACCGCGAAGTTCATGAGCCCCACCATGAAGGTCATGCCGACGAAGAAGATCATGATGGTGCCGTGCGCCGAGAACACCTGGTTGTAGTGGTCCGGCGGCAGGAAGCCCGGGGCGCCCGCGGTCGCCATCGCGAGCTGGGTGCGCATCATGATCGCATCGGAGAAGCCGCGCAGCAGCATGACGCCCGCCAGCAGGCAATACATCACCCCGATCCGCTTGTGGTCGACCGAGGTGATCCACTCGCGCCACAGATAGGGCAGATAACCCTTGGCAAAGATCCAGCCGATCACGGCGAGCGCGCCGACCAGCACGAAGCCGCCCGCGACCAGCGGAATGGGCTCGCCGATCGGGATCGCCTGCCAGGTGAGCTTGCCGAACAGTCTCATCCTTCGGTCCGCGATCCGCCGGCCGCGACCGGCAGGTTCGATGGCGGCGCCTGCATCCGTACCACCGCGTCGAACAGGCCGGGGGCGACGCCGCCGTAGTTCCCAGGCACGGCGACGCCGCGCCGCGCGAGCGCCGCATAGCCGCGCGCATCGAGCATCGGCCCGCGGCCGCGCGTCGCCGACGCCCAGGACGCGAACCGCGCGGGCGGCAGGGCGGACACGGTGAACCGCATGTCGGAAAAGCGTTCGCCGCTGAAATGCGCCGAGATGCCCGCGAACCGGCCGGGACGATCGGCCATCAGGTTGAGCCGCGTCGTCATCCCCGCCATGGTATAGATCTGGCTGCCGAGCTGCGGCACGAAGAAGCTGTTCATGACACTGGCCGACGTCAGCCGAAATCGCACGGGCGTCCCTGCGGGTACGACCAGGCGATTGACGCTGGCGATGCCGAGCTCGGGATAGATGAACAGCCACTTCCAGTCGAGCGACACCACCTCGACCAGGACCGGCCGCGCACGCGAGGCGATCGGTCGCGGCGGATCGAGCGCATGACTGCCGATCCAGGCGATGCCGCCCAGCAGCAGCACCACCATCATCGGAATGGCCCAGATGACGAGCTCGATCTGTCCGGAGAAGGTGAAGTCCGGCAGGTAGGTCGCCCGGCGGTTCGATGCCCGGAACCACCACGCTACTGCGGCGACCGCAATCAGGGTCGGGACGACGACCGCCAGCATGATGCCCAACGAATTGATCAGGATGGTCCGTTCCGCGGCGCTGATGGGCCCCTCGGGCGCGAGCACCCCCTCGCTGCAGCCCGACAGGGCGAGCGTTGTCATGGCCCAAGGGCGGCCGATGAGGGACGTCCGGCAACGGTGCGCGTCGTTGATCAAGCCTCGCGTGCGCATCATGAGCGACCTGGATGAGGCCGCCGATGGCAACCTCCGATCACTGGGATTAGCTGCCGGACAACAGTCACCGCTGATCTGGATCAGTCGATCGAGCTCGCCGCGACGCGGCTATCGGAAATGGTCACGTCCCTCGGGCGATCACTCGTCACGCCGATCGCCCATCGCGGCCTGCCCGCGGCTGAAAACAGAGCTGCGAAGGCAATGCTGTTCAACTTCCTCACAATCAAACCGCCGAAAGGTGTAGCTTGACACAACCTAAGCCGGTTCGTGCCGCCGAGCGTACTCATCTATTTTCGAGTGAGATCATTTGCGGCGCTCGGCAATGTGACAGGATAAACGGTGACGATGTTAGGTTGAGCGTCCTTCAAACAACCGCTTGTGCGTCCGGCTGCTCCCCATTGACTGAAGTTGGGCCGATTACAGCCTGGCAGCTTCCGGGCGCCACATTGCGCGAAGCGGACATTGGCTTCGCTGGCCGGTCGACCCGCTAGAGCGGTTTTCGAGCGAGCTGAATCGTCACGGATTCACACGGCGGCGGTTTTGTGATTCACGATCCCTGCTGGC
>NZ_CAHJWW010000175.1 GCF_903643035.1 Sphingomonas bacterium
GGCGGGTGCGGCGCTCGCGCTTCTGCTCGGGCGTGGCGGTGGGGCGCGCGACGCCGCCATCATCCCCGGCGACGCGGGGCAGGGGCACGGCCGCGACCTTGTCCAGCCCCTCGATCCGGATCACCTCCTCGACGAGGTCGGCGGGGCCGTCGATGTCGCGGCGCCACGTCGGCGGCGTGACCCGCCAGTCCTCCGTGACCGCGAAGCCGAGCGACTCGAGGATCGCGCGCTGGCGTTCCGGCGCGACCGCGAGGCCGCCGAGCGTCCCGGCGAGCGCCGGGTCATAGGCATGGGCGCGCGTGCGAAGCGGCGCCTCGCCCGATCGCGTGACCGCGCCGGCGGTGCCGCCGCACAGGTCCAGCACCAGGCGCGTGGCGATCGCCAGCCCCTCGTCGAGGAACGCCGGGTCCACCCCGCGCTCGAACCGGGTGCGCGCGTCGCTGGCGAGCGCGAGCGCCTGGCCGGTGCGCGCGATGCCCTCGGGCTCGAACCACGCGCACTCGATCAGCACGTCGCTCGTCGCGTCGCGGACGCCGGAACGCTCGCCGCCCATGATGCCGGCGATGTCGTGCACCTCGCGGTCGTCGGCGATGACGGTCATCTGCGGGGTGAGCGCATAGCGGCGCCCGTTGAGCGCGACGACGCTTTCTCCCGCCCTTGCCCGCCGGACAACGAGCGGTCCGGCGAGGGTCGCGCGGTCGTAGACGTGGAGCGGCCGGCCAAGGTCGATCATCAGGTAGTTGGTGATGTCGACCAGCGCGCCGATCGGCTTCTGCCCGATCGCGGCCAGCCGCCGCCGCATCCACTCGGGCGAGGGACCGTTCGTCACGCCCGACACGGCCTGCGCGAGGACGGCGGGGCAGCCGACGGGATCCTCCGTGCGGACAAGCGGCCCGGCCCCGGTGCCCGGCGCTTCGGCAAGGGGGGGCGGGGCCTTCGCGGGCGCGGCCCGAATGCGGGGGGGGATGCGGCTGGCCACCACCTCCTCCAGCGGCCGCAACGTCCCCAGTCCCGCCGCCGCCAGGTCGCGCGCGATGCCGCGCACGCCCATGCAATCCTGCCGGTTGGGCGTCACCGACACGTCGAACACCGGATCGTCCAGCCCCGCCCACGCCGGATAGACCGCGCCCACCGGAGCGTCGGCGGGAAGCTCGACGATCCCGTCATGCTCTTCCCCAAGCCCCAGTTCGCGCGCCGAGCACATCATGCCCCACGACTCGACCGCGCGTATGACAGTAACCTTCAGCGTGACTCCGCTGCCCGGCACATGAGCGCCCGGCGGGCCGAACACGCCGACCAGCCCCGCGCGCGCGTTGGGGGCGCCGCAGACGACCTGAACCGGGTCCTCCCCCGCGTCGACGCTCAGCACCTGGAGCTTGTCGGCCCCGGGATGCGGCGCGGCGGTCAGCACGCGGGCGAGGCGGAACGCCGACAGCGCCGCGCCGGGGTTGTGAACGCCTTCCACCTCCAGCCCGATGCGGGTCAGCGCGTCGGCCACGGCTCCCGCGTCCGCGTCGGTGCCGAGATGGTCCTTGAGCCAGGAAAGGGTGAACTTCACGACGATATTCCCCCCGACAGCGTCGGCACGTCGAGCGCGTCGAAGCCGTAGTGCCGCAGCCAGCGCGCATCGCCGTCGAAGAAGGCGCGCAGGTCGTCCATGCCGTATTTCAGCATCGCCAGCCGGTCGATGCCGCAGCCGAACGCAAAACCCTGCCACTCGGCGGGATCGAGCCCGCAGGCGGCGATGACCCTGGGATGCACCATGCCGCTGCCCAGCACCTCCATCCAGCCGCCGTCCGGCCCGGCGGGATCGCCGCCGATCACGCGCTTGCCCTTGACGAGCGTGTAGCCGACGTCGACCTCCGCGCTGGGTTCGGTGAACGGGAAATAGCTCGGCCGCAGGCGCAGGACGATGTCGTCGCGCTCGAAATAGGCGCGTAGGAACGTCTCCAGCGTCCATTTGAGGTGCCCCATCGTGATCCCGCGGTCGATCACCAGTCCTTCGACCTGGTGGAACATCGGCGTGTGGGTGGCATCCGAGTCCGAGCGATAGGTGCGGCCGGGCGCGATGATGCGGATCGGCTCGCCCTTGCCGTTCGTGCGGTCGGCGACGGCCTGCATGGTGCGGACCTGGACGGGCGAGGTGTGGGTGCGGAGCAGGAAGCGGCCACGCCCGCGTTCGATCGGCTCCGCGCCGGCCGGTGGCGAGCGCAGCTCGTCGTTCGAAGACGGGCCTCGCCCGTCGTCCACCCGATCGGCAAGGTAGAACGTGTCGTGCATCGCGCGGGCGGGATGGCTCGCCGGGATGTTGAGCCGATCGAAGTTGTTCTCGTCCGTCTCGATCTCCGGGCCGGTGGCGACGGCGAAGCCCAGGTCGGCGAAGATCTCCGCCAGCTCGTCCATCACCTGCGAGACGGGATGGATGCTGCCCGCAGGCGGCACGTCGGCCGGCAGCGTCATGTCGAGCGTCTCGGCCGCGAGCCGTGCGTCGAGCACGGCGCGTTCCAGCGCGTCCCGGCGCGTCGCGATCGCGGCGGTCACCGCCTCGCGCAGCGCATGGATCGCGGGACCCTGCGCCTGCCTCTCGTCGGGGGTCATCCCGCCCAGCGACTTGAGGAGCGCGGTGACACTCCCCTGTTTGCCCAGCATTCCGACGCGCAGGCCCTCGAGCGCGGCGAGGTCGGCAGCCTCCATGATCCGGGGCACGAACGACTTAACGTCACCAAAGTTACCCATAGACACCCGTTCATGCTGAGCTTGTCGACGCGCCGTCCTTCCAGGGACGGTAAAGGGCAAGGCAGGGCTTCGACAAGCTTGGCCCAAACGGTGTTGGAACGGCAGAACGACGGAGACGCGATCTCCAACAAAAAGGGGCGCCGGTATCGCCACCAGCGCCCCCGTCAGCCTCGTGGACCGAAGGTCAGGCCGCCGCCTGTTCCTGCGGCAGCGCGGCCTTCGCCTGGGCGACGATGGCGGTGAACACCGCTCCCTCGTGCATCGCGATGTCGGCCAGTACCTTGCGGTCGAGTTCGATCCCCGCGAGCTTGCACCCGTGCATGAACTGGCTGTACGTCAGTCCCTCGGCGCGGACGCCGGCGTTGATGCGCTGGACCCACAGGCCGCGGAACGTGCGCTTCTTCACCTTGCGGTCGCGATACGCGTACTGGCCGGCCTTCTCGACGGCCTGGCGCGCGATGCGGATCGTGTTCTTGCGACGGCCGAAATAGCCCTTCGCCTGTTCGAGGATGTTCTTGTGCTTGGCGCGGGTGGTTACACCCCTTTTGACGCGTGCCATCTAGTCGCTCCTCAGTTCAGACCGTACGGGGCCCAGGCCTTGACGGCCGCCGTGTCGGACTTGGCCAGCACCTTGGTCCCGCGGTTCTGCCGGATGTACTTGCCGTTGTGATGAAGCAGGCGATGGCGCTTGCCGGCGACGCCATGCTTCAGCAGGCCGGTCGCGGTCAGCTTGAAGCGTTTCTTGACGCCGCTCTTCGTCTTGAGCTTGGGCATTTTGGTCTCCTCGTGTTTCGCGACATCGACGGACGGCCGCGGCAGCCCACACTGGCCGGGCAGTCCCACTTGCGGTCGCGGAAAGGCGGGCGCATAGGCCGGCGCGCCGCGTTTGGCAACCGCCGCTAGCGGCGCCTACCGGATATGTGCGAGGATTGCCGCGTGTCGGACCGCGACCCCTCTTCCACGATCGCTCCGGCCATGTCCCCGCGCCGCGAACGCCCGGTCCACGATGCGGTCGCCATCCCCGTGGCGGTGCTGGCGACGCTGATCGGACTGATCGTCCTCGCGTGGGCGACGCTGTACGTGACGAAGGGCCGGTTCCTGAAGCCGACGTTCGAGCGGCTGGCGGGCAGCGCGCTTGGACGCACCGTCACCGTGCGTGGCGATTTCCAGATCTACTTCGACCCGTTCGACCTGCATTTCCTGGCGCAGGGGTTCGCGATCTCCAACCCCGGCTATGCCAGCCGCCCCGCGCTGTTCCGCGCCGACCGCGTGGAGGCGATGATCCGGCCGCTGTCGCTGGCGTTCGGTCGCCGCCGTTTCCGCTGGATGGACGTCGCCAACGGCGTCGCCGACCTGGAATGGAGCCCGGACCACAAGAGCAACACCTGGACGTTCGGCAGCCCGAAGACGAACGGCAGGCCGTTCGTCTTTCCGGTTATCGACCGCGCGCGCGTGGCGGGCACCACGGTACGCTATCGCGACGGCAGGCTGCCGCTGCTCGCCGACCTGGGCATCCAGACGATCGCGTCGGCGGACGCGCACATCGACGGCGCGGTGCGCTTCACCGCCACCGGGCGCGTTCGCACGACGCCGTTCACCGCCACCGGCGCGCTGCTGTCCCCCAACGCCACCGTCGGACGCGGCAGGAACGAGCTGCGGCTCGACGCCGACGCCGCGCACAACCACCTGACCGTCCACGGCACGCTGCCCAGCCTGGCGGAGTTCGACGGCGTGCCGCTGGCGGTCGCCGCGCGCGGGCGGAACATGGCCGAGCTGTTCCGCATCATCGGCGTCGTCCTGCCGCCGACCCGGACGTATCGATTGCGGGCGACGCTGGTGAACACCGGCACCACCTATGCCTTCAGCCGCCTTGCGGGACGGTTCGGCGACAGCGACCTGTCGGGTACGCTGACCGTGGAGGCATTCGAGCCGCGCATCCACCTCGACGCGACGCTGGCGACGCACAGGCTGGACATCGTCGATGCCGCGCCGTTCATCGGTTACGACCCCGATCTCGTCGCCACGCAGGGCGCCGCGGCGGCTTCCGGGCAGGGACAGGCGACCCCGCGGCTGCTGCCCGACACCGCGCTGCCGGTCGACGAGTTCGGCAATTTCGACGCCGACCTGAAATGGCGGATCGCCGTCGTCCGCTCGCGCCGCGTGCCGCTGTCCGACATCGGCCTGACGCTGAAGCTCGACGACCGGCTGCTGACGCTGAAACCGCTCGATTTCACCATGTCGCGCGGCACGGTCGCGTCGAGCTGGACGATCGACGCGCGCCGCCGGCCGGCGCACTGGACCGCGGACATCCGCCTCGCGCCCACGCCGATGGGCCGGCTGCTGGCGGGCTGGGGCGTGTCGGAGGCGGGGACGTCTGGCGTCGTGAAGGGACACATCGGCCTCGTCGGCGACGGAAACTCGTTCCACGACTGGCTGTCGACCTCGCGGGGGCGGATCGCCTTCATCCTGCCGCGGGGCAGCTTCTGGACGCGCAACGTCCAGCTCGCCGAGCTCGATCTGGGCGTCTTCGCGCAGAAGATGTTCACCAGGGAGCTGAAGGAGCCGGTGCAGATCAACTGCGGGCTGATCGCCTTTTCGGTGCGTCGGGGCATCGCCGCCGCCGATCCGATCCTGATCGACACGACCAAGAACGTGATGCTCGGGCGCGGCGGCTTCTCGTTCCGCAACGAGAGCCTGGACCTCGCCTTCCGCGCCGACGCCAAGAAGTTCTCGCTGTTCTCCGGCCAGTCGCCGGTCGGGATCGAGGGCTTTTTCGCCAGGCCACGCCTCGACGTGCTGAGCAGGGAGCTGGCCGGGCGCGCGGGCGCGGCGGTCGCGCTGGGGTTGCTGGCGACCCCGCCGGCGGCGATCCTCGCCTTCGTCGATGTGGGCGACGCGAAGGCCGCCGCCTGCGGCCC
>NZ_CAHJWW010000176.1 GCF_903643035.1 Sphingomonas bacterium
GCCGCAGCGCGTCGACCGCGCGCGCGGTCGCCCGCGCCGGCCCGCCGTTCCCCCCGGCGCCATGCTCGCTCACCAGGCGAACTCGGTCATCAGCGGCACATGGTCGCTGGGCTTTTCCCAGCCGCGGCAATCCTCGAACACGCGATGCGACAGCGCGGTCGCCGCCAGGTCGCGGGTCGCCCACTGGTGGTCGAGCCGCCGCCCGCGATCCGACGCCGCCCAGTCCTTCGCGCGATAGCTCCACCAGCTGTGAAGCCGTTTGGGAGCCGGGTGGAAATGCCGGCCGAGATCCACCCAGTCGCCCGCCGCCTGCAACCGGGCGAGCGTCTCCACCTCGACCGGCGTATGGCTGACGGTGCCGAGCAGCTGCCTGTGCCCCCACACGTCAGACGGCAGCGGCGCGATGTTGAGGTCGCCGACCAGCAGCGTCGGTCCCCCGAGCGTTTCGGACCAGCGGGTCATGCGTTCGAGGAAGTCCAGCTTCTGCCCAAACTTGGGGTTCGCGTCGCGATCGGGCAGGTCGCCGCCGGCGGGCACGTACACGTTCTCCAGCCGCACGCCGTTCGCCAGCCGCACGCCCAGATGCCGCGCCTCGCTGTTGGCCTGCCAGTCCAGCCGGTCGTCCGCCTCGACGGGGACGCGGCTGACGATCGCGACGCCGTGGTGCATCGGCTGGCCGTGGAGCACGACATGGTCGTAGCCGAGCGCGCGAAAGGCATCGACGGGGAAGTCCGCGTCGACCACCTTCGTCTCCTGAAGGCACAGCACATCGGGCGCGGCCTCCCGCAGGAAGCGTTCGACGATGGCGATGCGGAACCGCACCGAATTGATATTCCAGGAGGCGATCTTCACGGACGCGATCTAGGGGGTGGGGCGGGGGGCGTCACCCCCTTGGACCCGCCATCCCTGCGCACGCCCGGATCTTCGGGCGAAGCCGCGCCGTCGGCTGGAGCCTTGGCACGCCGGGCGCGAAAAGGCCCTCGCTCCGGGGGCATGGAACGAGGGCCGACTCAGCGTTCGTCACGCAGGCGAATCGCGAAACCTCCGGGTAACAGGGGGGAAATCCCGGGCGGCTCCGCGACCGCCCGATCGCCCTAGGCGGGGGAACCTGTCGCGAAGGTGAATGGCAATATCTTCATCGGGATGCAGGCGCGGGGACGGTCCACCGCCGTCAGCGACCCCTGGGTCGCGGGTCGGTCCAGGCGAAACTGTTGGCGGGGATCGCGACGTTGAACCGCTGGTCCGACAGGCGGACGGTCGTGCGGTTGCCCTGGCTGTCGAGCATCACCCACCCCTCCAGCGCCAGCCCCGCGGGCGCGGCGGCCTCGCGCGTGAAGATCAGCGTGATGCGGCCGTACTCGGGATGTTTCGGGTCCGCCGCCTCGACGGAGATCGCGCGCGGATCGCCGCCGTCCGCGACATGCGCATAGCGGGCGATATCGCGGTCGGGATCGAGCAGCACCGCGAGCGGCGAGTTCTTCACCGGCCAACGCTGCACCTGCTTCACCGAATAGTCGACGAAGGTCAGCGCGCCGCCTTCCGCGACGATCAGGATCGGCACGCCCTGCTGGTACTGGAAGCGGATGCGGCCCGGCTTCTTGAGCGTCAGCGTGCCGGTCAGCACCTTGCCCATCCGATCGGTCTGGACGAACGCCGCCGTCATGCTGTCAAGCGCGCGCAGATGCTGCTGCACGAGCGCGAGGTCGCCGGTCACGGGCGCCGCGGCGACCGGCGCCGTCGCGAACGCGGGACCGGCGAGAAGCGGCGAGAACGCCAGCAGCGGGACGAAAAAGGATCGGATCATCGTCGCCTCGTGGCCGGGGAGCATTGAACCGGCGGTGAACCCGCTGCGGCGCATGGTGTCAACGCAGGAGGTGCCGCACGGGCGTCGTGCGAGACGTGGCGAGCGCGGGTCCGTTCCGGCTTGCCCACGCAGCCCGCCGCGCGCAGGGCGCCCCGCATGACGCCCCGCATCCTCATCATCGCCGGCTCCGACTCGGGCGGGGGAGCGGGGATCCAGGCCGACATCAAGACCGTCACCATGCTCGGCGGCCACGCGATGACAGCGGTGACGGCGATCACCGCGCAGAACACGCTGGGCGTGCAGGCCGCGATGCCGGTGCCCACCGACATGGTGATGGCGCAGGTCGCCGCCTGCGTGGACGATATCGGCGTGGACGCGGTGAAGATCGGGATGCTGGGCTCGGCGCGGACGGCACACGCGGTGGCGGACTGGCTTGCTTCCCAGTCACCCCCGCGAAAGCGGGAGCCCGGCTCCGGCAAGGCGGACGCGTACGACACCTGCGAGATGGGTCCCCGCTTTCGCGGGAATGACGACAGAGGCTTCCCAGTCGTCTTCGATCCCGTGATGGTCGCCACCAGCGGCGCGGCGCTCGCGGACGCGGATACGGTCGCCGCGTTCGAGCGGCTGATCGCGCTCGCCGACGTCACGACGCCAAACCTGCCCGAACTGGTGGCGCTGGGTGGCGAGGATCGGGTGCGGGGCCTCGGCCGCGCGCTGCTGGTGAAAGGCGGCCACGGAGAGAGCGATACGATCGAGGATCGGCTGGTCGACGTTTCGGGCGAGACAGTGTGGACTCACCCCCGGATCGCCACACGCCACACGCACGGTACGGGTTGCACGCTGGCGAGCGCGATCGCGACCGGCCTCGGCGCCAGAATGCCGCTCGCTGACGCGACAGACCGGGCGGTTGCGTTCGTCCAGGCCGCGCTTGCCGCCGCACCGGGACTGGGCGAAGGGCATGGTCCCATGAGCCATTCGCTAGGACGCGTGCCTTTTTACGACCTGTTGACGGCACGCGATCCGGTCGGATGGGACGCACAGGCCTTTGCGGCGCGGCGGGTCTGATGCCCCACCTCCGCCACGAAAGGCTGTACCCCACCCCCGTCGCCGGCGTTGACGAGGCCGGGCGCGGCCCGCTCGCGGGACCCGTGGTCGCCGCCGCCGTCATCCTGCCGCCGCGCGGTGTGCCGCGCGGGATCGATGATTCCAAGAAGCTGGCGCCCGCCGAGCGCGAGCGCCTGTGCGGCCTGCTCCACGTCCGGGCGCGCGTGGGGATCGGCATCGTTGAGGCGGACGAGATCGACCTGCTCAACATCCACTGGGCGACGATGAAGGCGATGACGCTGGCGGTGGAGGCGCTGTCCGCGGACGGGGGACAGGCGCCCGCGCATGTCCTGGTCGACGGCAACCGGCTGCCGCGCTGGAGCCATGCCGCGACCGCGATCGTGGGCGGCGACGCGCACTCGCTGTCGATCGCCGCCGCGTCGGTGGTGGCCAAGCACACGCGCGACGCGATCATGCTGGAACACGCCCGAGCCTATCCGCGGTACGACTGGCACGCGAACAAGGGCTATGCCGCCCCCGCGCACCTCGCCGCGTTGCGCGACCATGGCCCATGCCCGCTCCACCGCCGCAGCTTCGCTCCCGTCGCGCGCGCCGGCGGTTCGCCGCCGTCGTGAGGCGTCCGAGTCACACCGCTAGGGATTGGGTCCGGCATCGGACAGTGCCGCAACATCTGGCCGCATGGCCACGAGCCGTCGCCGATGGACGGACCTGCAAGCCTTTCACTTAACCATATTAAGCTTGACGATCGGCCGCCGGTCCGCAGGATCGTGCCATGGGGGACGGGCGATGGGGGTAGGAACGCGAGAGCGGACGATGGTCTTGGCGGAGACCACGGCCACGGCCACGGCCACGGCCGATGCCGGAACGGCGGCGTTGCCGCTCGACACGATCCTGCGCGACGACTGCATCGCCGCGATGCGGGCGCTGCCGGCGCGAAGCGTCGACTGCATATTCGCCGACCCTCCCTACAACCTGCAACTGGGTGGCGAGCTGTTCCGTCCCGACGGCAGTCATGTCGACGCGGTGACCGACGACTGGGACCGGTTCGACAGCTTCGCCGCCTATGACGCCTTCACGAGATGTTGGCTGGTCGAGGCGCGCCGCGTGCTGAAGGACGATGGCACGATCTGGGTCATCGGCAGCTATCACAACATCTTCCGCGTCGGCGCCGCCGTGCAGGACCTGGGCTACTGGATCCTCAACGACATCGTCTGGCGCAAGGCCAATCCGATGCCCAATTTCCGCGGCACCCGCTTCACCAACGCGCACGAGACGCTGATCTGGGCCGCCAAGAGCGAGGATGCGCGCTACACGTTCAACTATCGCAGCATGAAGACGCTGAACGACGAACTGCAGATGCGGTCCGACTGGGAGTTCCCGATCTGCGGCGGGCCGGAGCGGCTGCGCGAGGGCGGCGTCAAGGTACACCCGACGCAGAAGCCCGAGGCGCTGCTGTACCGGGTGCTGCTGGCGAGCACCCGGCCCGGCGACGTGGTGCTCGACCCATTCTTCGGGACCGGCACGACGGGGGCGGTCGCGACCAGGCTGGGCCGGCGCTGGATCGGCGTCGAGCGCGACGAGGGCTATTGCGCCGCCGCCCGCGCCCGCATCGACGCCGCGCTGCCGCTCGACGAGGCTGCGCTGCGGACGATGATGAGCCCGCGCCAGCGCCCCAAGGTGGCATTCGGCACGTTGGTGGAGACGGGCATGCTCGCGCCGGGGGCGGAACTGGTGGACGTCAGACGCCGGTTCCGTGCGACCGTGCGCGTGGACGGCAGCCTGCTGAGCGCGTGCGGCGCGACCGGATCGATCCACAAGCTCGGCTCCGAGCTTCAGGGCGCGGCGGCGTGCAACGGCTGGACGTTCTGGCACGTCGAGGTGGAGGGCAGGCTCCAGCCGATCGACACGCTGCGCCAGACGTACCTGCTGGCGACGCGGGCATAGCGGCAGCGGCTCGCGCCGACGTATTCCCTCCGGGCGACCTACCCCTCCACCATCGCTGCGCGACGGTCCCCCTCCCCTCCGGGGGAGGACTTCCCTCACTCCTTCCCCGGAGGGGGAGGTGGCCCGCGCAGCGGGACGGAGGGGTAGGCTGCCCCGCGCGCCGCCGCCGCGACGATGTGGCTGACCCTGGTTTCCGGGTCGTTCAGCGCCGCGGTCGCGGGCACCTAAAGCATGCCACTTGTTCCTCCGGGCAAGCTACCCCTCCACCGTTGCTGCGCAACGGTCCCCCTCTCCCTCCGGGGGAGGAATGGCGGTCCCTTCCGCGCACTGTCATGGCTGCTTCATTCTCCTGCCTGGAAGGGGTTGGTCTGCCCCCATGGAGCGCGTGGCGGCATGGATGGGCCGGGGCGGGCATCCATCCCCTTCCAAGCAGGAGAACCGGACGACGGCTCCGCGGCGCTTGCAATACGGGAGCAGGCGGGCGACGCATCCGGCCATGTCGCTTCCGCCCGTCCGCTCCCGTCCTGTGCTCGGTCCCTCTGCCAAGGGCGGAGGGCGGGTCCCGCGACGATGTGGTGCCAGCCTCGCCGGCTCGCGCGGCCCCGCCGCCGGCCGAACCGGCCGGTAGCGGGCCGTGCACCTTCGTCCCAGCCAGTTCGTCGCCTCTCCCGTCGATCGCCCGGACGGGAGCGTCGCGCGGCTGGCGGGGTCGATGCAGTGGTTCGCCGCCTATGACGTGCTCGACGGCGGGCGCTGGCGCGAGAGCGTCGCGGTCGCGGACATCGATGGCTGGCTCGCCCGCGCGGCCGACGGCGAGCGGCTGGCGCGGCAC
>NZ_CAHJWW010000177.1 GCF_903643035.1 Sphingomonas bacterium
CGCCTGGCGACGGCGTGCCCGTGGTGACGCTCGCGACCGCGCACCCCGCCAAGTTCCCCGACGCGGTGGAGGCGGCGACCGGCATCCGCCCCGCGCTGCCCCCGCGCCTCGCCGACCTGTTCGACCGGGCGGAACGCTACGACACGCTACCCGCGACGCTCGCCGCCGTCACCGGCTACATTGCCGAGCGGGCGGTCCCGCGCCGGGCATGAGGCTGGAGACGCTCGTCGGCGAGCCGTGGGCGGACTATGGCCTCGTCGACTCAGGCCACGGCCGCAAGCTCGAACGCTATGGTCCGCTTCGCTTCATCCGCCCCGAGCCGCAGGCGATGTGGGCGCCCGCCGCCGCCGACTGGGAAGCGGACGGCGAGTTCGTGCCCGGCGCCGATGACGAGGGTGGCGGACGCTGGGTCCATGGGCGTCCGGTCCCGGCCGGCGGCTGGCCGCTCGCGTGGCGCGAGGCGCGGTTCACCGCTCAGGCGACGCCGTTCCGCCACCTGGGCTTCTTCCCCGACATGGCGCCGGTGTGGGACTGGGCACGGGCCGCGCTTGCGGGAACGGACAGCCCGGACTGCCTCAACCTGTTCGGCTATACCGGCGTCGGCAGCCTGGCGCTGGCGGCGGCCAAAATAGCGGGGCGCGCCCGGGTGACGCATGTCGACGCGTCGCGGAAATCGGTCGAGGCGGCGCGCGCCAACGCCCGGCTGTCGGGTCTGGCCGACGCGCCGATCCGCTGGCTGGTCGACGACGCGGCCAGGTTCGTCGCGCGCGAGGGGCGGCGCGGGCGGCGCTACGACGGCATCCTGCTCGACCCGCCCAAATACGGACGCGGGCCGGAAGGCGAGGTCTGGCGACTGGAAGCGGATCTGGCGCCGCTGATCGCGGGATGCCGCCGGCTGCTGGACGCCGAGTCGCGCTTCCTGTTCCTGACCGTCTACGCCGTCAGGATGAGCGCGCTGGCGCTCCGCGAACTGCTCGCCCAGGCGTTCGCGGACCTGCCCGGCACCGTCGAGGCGGGCGAACTCGGCGTCCGCGAGGAGGCGCGCGGCCTGATCCTGCCGACCGCGATCTGGGCGCGGTGGCGGCGCTGACGCCGCCGCCCGCGCCCGGCGGAAGGGGCGGCGCTATACGTCCAGGTTGGCGACCGACAGGGCATTGTCCTGGATGAACTCGCGCCGGGGTTCCACCACGTCGCCCATCAGCCGCGTGAAGATCTCGTCCGCCACGTCCGCCTGGTCGACCGTCACGCGCAGCATCGACCGGTTGAACGGGTCGAGCGTCGTCTCCCACAGCTGCTCGGCGTTCATCTCACCCAGCCCCTTGTACCGCTGGATCGCTAGGCCCTTGCGGCCCGACGCCAGGATCGCGTCGAGCAGCTGCGACGGGCGCGCGACCAGCGCCTCGCCCTTGCCCACCGGCTGGGCGATCGTCTCCTCGCCCTGCTCGTCGGTCGCGACCGCATCGACCGGCATCTCCACCGGCGGGGCGTTGCGCGACGAGACCAGCTTGCCCGGCTGCGCGAAGGCGTCCGCCTGCTCGGTCGCCAGCGCGTGCATCTTGCGCGCCTCCGCCGACACGAGGAACGCCGCCTCGATGATGTGGTGGTCGGTCACGCCGCGCCACCGACGCTGGAAGTGGATGCCCCCTTCCACCGTCACCTCGGCGGACCAGCGCGCGTCGGCATCGCCGCCGTCGAGCCGCCTCGTCACCTCGCCGACGCGCGCCGTCCGATCGTCGCGCGACAGGTCGGGCGCCAGCGCGCCGCCGAGCGCCAGCCCCTCGATGATGACGGGATCATAGCGCCGCGGGACGTAGCGCATCAGCGTGCGCATCCGCCGCGCATGGTCGACCAGCGCGCGCAGGTCGGCGCCCGACCGCGCGCCGCCCGCCGCCTCCAGCACCGTCGCGGCAACGCCATTCTCCACCAGATACTCGTCGAGCGCGGCATCGTCCTTGAGGTACACTTCCGAGCGACCGCGCGTCGCCTTGTAGAGCGGCGGCTGCGCGATGAAGAGGTGCCCCGCCGCGATGACCTCGGGCATCTGGCGATAGAAGAACGTCAGCAGCAGCGTGCGGATATGCGCGCCGTCGACGTCGGCGTCCGTCATGATGACGATCTTGTGGTAGCGCAGCTTGTCCAGCTTGAAGTCGTCGCGGCCGATGCCCGTGCCCATCGCCTGGATCAGCGTGCCGATCTCGCGCGACGCCAGCATCCGGTCGAACCGCGCGCGCTCGACGTTCAGGATCTTGCCACGCAGCGGCAGGATCGCCTGGTACAGGCGGTTGCGCCCCTGTTTCGCCGAGCCTCCGGCGCTGTCGCCCTCGACCAGGAACAGCTCGGACTTCGCGGGATCGCGCTCCTGGCAGTCGGCGAGCTTGCCGGGCAGCGAGGCGATGTCCATCACCCCCTTGCGGCGGGTCAGCTCGCGCGCCTTCTTCGCCGCCTCGCGCGCGGCGGCCGCGTCGATCACCTTGCCGATGATGCTGCGGGCGTGGGCGGGGTTCTCCTCCAGCCACTCTGCCATCTTGTCCGCCATCAGGCTTTCGAGCGGCTGGCGCACCTCGGAGGACACCAGCTTGTCCTTGGTCTGCGAGCTGAACTTGGGGTCCGGCAGCTTCACCGACACGATCGCGGTCAGCCCCTCGCGCATGTCGTCCCCGGTCAGCGACACCTTCTCCTTCTTCAGCATCCCCGACCGCTCGGCATAGTTGTTCAGCGTGCGCGTCAGCGCGGCGCGGAACGCGGCGATGTGCGTGCCGCCGTCGCGCTGCGGGATGTTGTTGGTGAAGGCGAGGACGTTCTCGTAATAGCTGTCGTTCCACTCCAGCGCGACCTCAATCGTCACGTCGTCGCGGCTGCCCACGACCGATATCGGATCGGGGAACAGCGGTTGCTTGGCCCTGTCCAGATAGCGCACGAAGGCGGCGATCCCGCCCTCGTAATACAGCTCGACGGTGCGCGGCTCCCCCGTCTCCTCAAGGGCGTGGCGGGCGTCGGTCAGGAACAGGCGGACGCCCGAGTTAAGGAACGCGAGCTCGCGATAGCGGTGTTCCAGCTTGTCGAAGTCGAACTCCGTGATCTTGAACGTGGCGGGCGAGGGAAGGAAGGTGACGCGCGTGCCCTTCTGCCCCGGCTCCGACGGGCCGGTGAGCTTCAGCGGTGCGACCGCGTCGCCGTGCGCGAAGCGCATGTAATGCTCCTCGCCGTCCCGCCAGATCGTCAGGTCCAGCCACTCCGACAGCGCGTTGACCACCGACACGCCGACGCCGTGCAGCCCGCCCGACACCTTGTACGCGTTGGCGTCGTTGGTGTTGTCGAACTTCCCGCCCGCGTGCAGCTGGGTCATGATGACCTCCGCCGCCGAGACGCCCTCACCCGAGTGGATGCCCGTCGGGATGCCGCGGCCGTTGTCGGTGACGCTGACCGATCCGTCGGCGTTCAGCGCGATGTCGATCCGGTCGCAATGGCCCGCCAGCGCCTCGTCGATCGCGTTGTCGCTGACCTCGAACACCATGTGGTGCAGGCCCGATCCGTCGTCGGTGTCGCCGATGTACATGCCCGGCCGCTTACGCACCGCGTCCAGGCCCTTCAGCACCTTGATCGAGGAGGCGTCATACTCGTTCTGCGTGGGATCCGTCATGCGCAGGATATAGGGATCGGGAGAGCGGAACGGAAGCGAAATGGCCCCGTGGATGACGGTGCGGCCGCGCCCGGGCGGGATCGGGGGCTGGATCGCGCCAGCCCCTTCACCTGGCCCCGTCACCGGGTCTGTCTAGCCGTCAGCGACGGTGCATGTGGCGATGATGCATTTCGTGGTGATGGTGGCGGTGGAACAGTCGCGCGTCGGCGGCCGAGGCGACGACCGTCGAGGCGATCACGCCGAGCATGATGATGGCAGAACCGATTTTCACCAGAAGATCTCCAAGCCCGCGGACTGGCGGGCGCGACTGAGACGGTCGGCACGCGGCGGTGGTTCCGGCGCCCGGCCGCGGGGTGTCGTGAGCGGCGAACGTCCGGACGCGCCGCCCGTCGCCCCTCACCCCGCCGGATCGAAGCTCCGCAGCCGCGCGACCTCGCCTGAGTCCATCCGCCGGACCAGCGCCACGACGAGGTCCACCGTGCGATCGAAGTCGGCGCGGTCGACGATGCCGTTGTGCGCGTGGGTGTAGCGCACGGGGACGACGAGGTTCACCGTCGGCACGCCGCCGTTGGTCGCCTGGATCGCGGCGCTGTCGTCGCCATAGCCCTGCACCAGGTCGAGCTGGAGCGGGATGTTCCCGGCGCGCGCGGCGTCCTTCACCAGCGCGACCATGCGGCGGTTGGGCAGGGTGCTCGAATCGTACAGGAACAGCCCCGGCCCGCCGCCGAGCCGCGCCTGCGTCTCTTCCGGCGCGCGGCCGGGGCTGTCGCCGGTGATGCCACCCTCGATCGCGATGCCGATGTCGGGCTTCACCAGATCGGCGGCGGTGCGCGCGCCGCGCAGGCCGATCTCCTCCTGCACGGTCGCGGCGACGAACAGCTGGTTGGGGTGGCCCTCCGCCTTCAGCCGGCGCAGCGCCTCGATCAGCACCGCGCAGCCGATCCGGTCGTCCCACGCCTTGCCTAGATAGCGCCGGCCGGGCAGCGCGACGAACGGCGAGTCCGGCACCACCGGGTCGCCCGGCGACAGGCCCAGCGCCGCGACGCCGGCGGCGTCCTTCGCGCCGACGTCGAGGTACAGCGACTCGCGCGGGAACACGCGGGTCCGCTCGTCGGCGGACACGACATGGACGTCGCGGATGCCCGTCACCGCCTCGACCGGCCCCTTGCTGCCGATGATGATCCATCGCTGGTCGGGCAGCGCCTGGTCCAGCCAGCCGCCCAGCATCTGCATCGACAGGAAGCCGGTCGGCGTCACCCGCCGCACCATGCCGCCCAGCTCGTCCATGTGCGCGTCGAGCATGATCCGCGGGCCGGACCTGCCCGCCCGCGCGATCACCGAGCCGACGCCGTCGTAGCTCAGCTGGTCGGCGAGCGGCGCCAGCTCGCGCACCATGATCGCGCGCACCGCCTCCTCATAGCCCGACGGCCCCGGCGCGTCGGCGAGCGTGGCGAGCAGCCGCTCCGTCGCGTCGCGCGGCGGCGCGGGCGGCCGGTCCTGCGCGGCGACGGGCATCGCCGCCATCAGCGATGCGGCAAGGACGACGATCGAATGCATGGGCATTTCCCTCCGGGTAGCCCGCATGAAGCGGCTATCGCGGCGGCGCGCAAGCGCGATGTGCCCTGCTCCCGCCCGAGAGTCCTGCCCGCCTCCCCTATCCCAGCACCACGCGCGTCGCCTCGTCGCCCGCGTCCGCGAACAGCGCCGCCTCCGTGCCGGTCATCCACACCTGCCCGCGCCCCCGCAACCGATCGAACAATGCGGCGCGGCAGACGGGATCGAGGTGCGCCGCCACCTCGTCCAGCAGCAGGATCGGCGCGCGGCCGGTCCGCTCTGCCACCAGCGCGGCATGGGCCAGCACGAGCCCCAGCAGCAGCGCCTTCTGTTCGCCCGTCGAGCACAGCGCCGCCGGCTGGTCCTTCTCCGCATGGGTGACGAGCAGGTCGTCGCGGTGCGGGCCGACGAGCGCGCGGCCGGCGGCGGCATCGCGCGGCCGTCCCCG
>NZ_CAHJWW010000178.1 GCF_903643035.1 Sphingomonas bacterium
CCGCCCGGCCCTCCGCATGGGGCGACGAGGGGTTCGCCCAGCGCGCCATGCCGTCCGCCACGCCCGCGCGCGCGGCGGCGGTCGTCGGCGTGGTCGCGGCATGGTCGAGGTACAGGCGGTCGGCCAAGATCATTCCCTTGCGTGGATCGCCTGCTATATAATGGAGCATCCGGCGGGCTTCATCCCGCGCTCCCCTTTCTAAGGTCGCCCATGCCCGAAGTCATCTTTCCCGGCCCCGAAGGCCGCCTGGAGGGGCGTTTTGCCCCTGCCCCACGCCCGCGTGCGCCGGTCGCGATGATCCTGCACCCGCATCCGCAGTCGGGCGGCACGATGAACAACCGCATCGTGCAGGAACTCTACAAGACGTTCCAGCGGCGCGGCTTCGCCGTGCTGCGCTTCAACTTCCGCGGCGTGGGCAAGAGCCAGGGCGTCTTCGACAACGGCGTCGGCGAACTGTCCGACGCGGCGAGCGCGCTCGACTGGGTGCAGAGCTTCCACGTCGAGGCGCAGACGACCTGGGTCGCAGGCTTCGGCTTCGGCGCGTGGATCGGGATGCAGCTGCTGATGCGGCGGCCGGAGATCCGCGGCTTCATCTCGATCGCGCCGCCCGCCAACATGTTCGACTTCACTTTTCTGGCGCCCTGTCCCGCGAGCGGCATCATCATCCAGGGCGGACAGGACGAGGTGGTGACTCCCGCCGCGACGCAGAAGCTGGTCGACAAGCTGCGCACGCAGAAGCACATCACCATCCATCACGATACGATTCCCAAGGCCAACCACTTCTTCGAGCACGAGATGCCGGACCTGATGGGCAGCGTGGACAAGTATCTGGACATGCGGCTGGCGCCGGACTCGCCGATCCGGTGAGGGCGAAGGCTCGACCGGCCACGGCGGCGCGTCAGGCGATCCAGACCAGCACATTTCCCAGCAGCACCGCCGCCATCACCAGCATCAGCACGCCCTTGCGCCGGTCGGTGCCGAGCCACACCAGCCGGGCGCCGAACACGACCAGCACGAAGGTGGCGAGCATCGCAAGGGCGGGAGCAAGGGCGTTCGGGGAGTCCACGCGCTCCCCTTAGGCCGTTCAGGCCGACCTTGTCGAAAACTGCCCCTCGCCCGCCGCGACGCAGAACGGCCATGGGCGTTAACGCGTTGTTTTCTCAAGGAGGAGCATTGCTCGCGGGACGATACGGACGGGAGCTGAGCATGAACGGATATGTGGCGGCTGGTGCGCTGGTGCTGATGACGATGGGCGGCGGCACCGCGGCGGAGGCGCAGAGCCTGCCGGGCAGCGTATCGCTAGGCGTGACCGGGGGAACCGAAGGCGTGGGTCCGGAGGTGTCCTACGATCTTCCCGGCGGCGTGGTCGGCGTGCGCGCGAACGCGACCTTTCTCGGTTTCGGCCATAGCGTCCGGTCGGGCAACCTCGCCTATCACGGCGATTTCACCCTCGCCTCGGGTGGACTGTTCGCCGACCTGCACCCGTTCCGCGGCGGGTTCTTCGTGTCGGCTGGCGGGCGCATCGACGGGAACCGCGGCCTGATCACCGCGACGCCGACGCAGAATACCCAGATCGGAAGGATCAGCTTCACGCCGGCGCAGATCGGCACGATCACCGGCCATGCCGATACAAAGGCGTTCGCGCCGCAGTTGACGCTGGGTTATGCGGCTTCGGTGGCGCCTCGTCTTCGGCTCGGCCTGGAAGCCGGCGCGCTGTTCCAGGGCGCGGTGCGCGTTCGCGACTTCCGGTCCAACGGCGCGCTGGCCGGCGATGCGACCTACACCGCCCAGCTCGAACAGGAGCGATTGCGCGTGCAGGATCGGGTGGACGACTACAAGGTGTACCCCGTCCTCCAGCTGCGGCTCGGCTATCGCCTTTGAGTGCCGAGCGGGCGCAGGTCGAGCCCCGAGAACATCTGCGGGAGGACAGGGACCTTCACCCCGTCATCACCCGGGCATAGGCCGCCAGGTCCACGTTCCCGCCCGACAGCAGCACCAGCATCCCCGCCTCCGCGCGCACCCTGCCGACGAGCAGCGCGGCCAGCGCCACCGCGCCGCCCGGCTCCACGACCAGCCGCAGGCGCTCCGCGGCCCAGCGTTGCGCCGCCGCCGTCTCCGCCTCGCTCACCGCCACCCCCTCGACGCCCCGCCTGGAGAGCACGTCGAACGTCAGCGTCGAGACCCGCGTCGTCATCAGCGAGTCGCACCGGGTCGGCGGCGGGTTCGCGCCCACCGGCTCGATCCAGCCCGCCTCCAGCGACCGGCGCATGTCGTCCCATCCCACAGGCTCGACCACCGTCACGCGCGCGTCCTCCAGCGCCAGCGCGATCCCCGCCGCGAGACCGCCGCCGCCGCACGGCACCACGACATGCGTCGGGCGCCCCAGCCCCGCTGTCTCCATCTGGCGCCTGGCCTCGATCCCGGCCGAGCCCTGACCCTCGATCACCCAGGGATCGTCGAAGCTCGGCACCAGCGTCGCCCCGCGCGCCTCCGCCAGCCGCCCGGCGATGCCCTCGCGCGACTCGGTCGCGCGGTCGTAGCGGACCACCTCCGCGCCCAGCGCCAGCGTCGCGTCAAGCTTCACGCGCGGCGCGTCCGCGGGCATCACGATCGTCGCGGGGATGCCCAGCCGCCTCGCCGCCCAGGCGATCCCCTGCGCATGGTTGCCCGACGAGAACGCCACCACCCCGCGCCGCCGCGCCGCCTCGTCCAGCGCGGACAAACGATGCCACGCGCCGCGAACCTTGAACGCACCGACCGGCTGCAACGACTCCGCCTTGAATGCTACTTGTACCCCGTTGATTTCACTCGTGAACAAAGGAGTGGGCGGCAGGATCTGCGTGATCTTCGCGGCTGCGTCGCGCACGCCGGCGCGGGTAGGGTGTCGCACGATCGTCAGGGCTCGTCTCCGCAGGTCAAAACACGCTTTACAGGGGGGGCGATCGACCCTATCTGCCCCCTCCGCTGCCCCATGGGACTTCCAACCGCAAGGCAGCTTTTCGAACGATCGGCGAAAGCCACTTGGAGGTCCCTTGATTTGCACCAGCATCCCAGCGCGTTGGGGTTAGCACCCCGTTCGACCGCCGTTTCCCCCCAGAACATGGTGGATTGCGGCTTCGACATCGCCTTGCAGCGGCCGGCATCGCCGGTCACGCTGATCCGTCCGCATGCCGCCGCGCGGGCGGCCCGGTACTTCGTCGAGAAGTTCCCGGGCCGGTCGATGTACGCGGTAAAGGCGAACCCGTCGCCTGACCTGCTGCATGTGCTGTGGGACAATGGCGTGACGCATTACGACGTCGCCTCGATCGCCGAGGTGCGGCTCGTCGCGCGCACGCTGCCGGACGCGACCTTGTGCTTCATGCATCCCGTGAAGGCGGAAGAGGCGATCGCCGAGGCGTATCGCGTCCATGGCGTGCGCGTGTTCAGTCTCGACAGCCTGGAAGAGCTGGACAAGATCGTGCGCGCCACAGACGGCGCGACCGACCTCACCTTGTGCGTGCGGCTGCGCGTGTCCTCCGAACACTCCAAGCTCAGCCTCGCGGCCAAGTTCGGCTGTCCGCCGTCGGAGGCCAGGCCGCTGCTGATGGCCGCGCGCCAGGCCTCCGACGCGCTGGGCATCTGCTTCCACGTCGGCAGCCAGGCGATGAGCCCGCAGGCCTATGCCGAGGCGATGGAGCGCGTGCGGCTGGCGATCGTCGAGGCGGCGGTGACCGTGGACGTGATCGACGTCGGCGGCGGCTTCCCGTCCAGCTATCCCGGCATGGAGCCACCGCCGCTCGACCGCTATTTCGAGACGATCCACCGCGCGTTCGAGAAGCTGCCGGTGTCCTATTCGTCCGAACTGTGGTGCGAGCCGGGTCGCGCGCTGTGTGCCGAATACAGCTCGGTGGTGGTGCGCGTCGAGAAGCGGCGCGGGGATGAGCTGTACATCAACGACGGCGCGTACGGCGCGCTGTTCGATGCGGCGCATATCGGGTGGCGGTTCCCGGTCACGGTGCTGCGGCCCGAGGAGAGCCGAGCCAGGCTGGTCGCGTTCAGCTTCTACGGGCCGACATGCGACGACCTCGACCATATGGCCGGGCCGTTCCTGCTGCCGGCTGACGTCCGGGCGGGCGACTATCTGGAGATCGGGATGCTCGGCGCGTACGGCGCGGCGATGCGGACCGCGTTCAACGGCTTCGGCTCGGACGAGACCGCGATCGCCACCGACGAGCCGATGGCGACGCTGTACGGCGAGGACGTGGCCGACGTGGCGGCGCCGGAGCCCGGGAAAGTCGTCAAGCTGTAACGCACTTCTGCTTCCCTCCCGCTCGCGGGAGGGGTCGGGAGCGGGAAGCCTTTCCCGCTCCTGCCCACCCCTAACCCCTCCCGCGAGCGGGAGGGGAATGAGGATGCCATGACCGACACCACGATCGACACGCCTACCCGCGAGGACATTCGCCCCAACGACACCCGCAAGCGCGAGCTGCTGTCCAAGCAGGTCGAGCATGTCGATATCCGCACGTTCGACGCGCGACCGATCATCGACGCGATGGACAAGATGAGCTTCACCAGCCGCGACCTCGCGCGCGCGACCGGCATCTACAACCAGATGCTCGCCGATCCCGACTGCTCGATCTTCCTCGTCGTCGCCGGCTCCACGTCGGCGGCGGGGTGCATGGACCTGTATGCCGAGCTGCTGCGCTCCAACATGATCGACGGCATCGTCGCGACCGGCGCGACGATCGTCGACATGGATTTCTTCGAAGGGCTGGGCCACAAGCATTACCAGGCGCTTGAGGTGCCGGACGACGACACGCTGCGCTCGCTGCTGATCGACCGCATCTACGACACCTACATCGACGAGGAGGAACTCCAGCACGTCGACCACACGATCTTCGAGATCGCGGAGGCGCTGCCCGCCAAGCCCTATTCCTCGCGTGCGTTCATCAGGGAGATGGGCAGGTATCTGGTCGAGCATGGAAAGAAGGACAACAGCCTCGTCAAGCTCGCCTACGAGCATGACGTGCCGATCTTCTGCCCGGCGTTCACCGACTCGTCGGCGGGCTTCGGCCTGGTCAAGCATCAGGTCGACGCGATGAAGGCGGGCAGGCCGTACCTCACGATCGACTCCATCGCCGACTTCCGCGAGCTGACCGACATCAAGATCAAGGCGGGCACCACCGGGCTGCTGATGATCGGCGGCGGGGTGCCCAAGAACTTCATCCAGGATACGGTCGTCTGCGCCGAGATCCTGGGTCACGACGACGTGGAGGTGCACAAGTACGCGATCCAGATCACCGTCGCCGACGTTCGCGACGGCGCGTGTTCCTCCTCCACGCTGCAGGAGGCGGCGTCCTGGGGCAAGGTGAACACGGGCATCGAGCAGATGGTGTTCGCCGAGGCCGGATCGGTGATGCCGCTGCTGGCGTCCGATGCATATCATCGCGGCTTGTGGAAGGACCGCGTGAAGCGTCGCTGGGGCGCGATCTTCGACTGATCGGCGGGCGGGGACCGCGGCCGGCGGCGGTCCCCGCCCGTGCTCGCGCCAGCGAAGGTGGCGCCCGTCCGGGACGGCCGCCGCGATAGCGGAACACCGGACCGAGATAGCAAAACCCGGCGGGCTGCCCGGCGCGGCTTGAAGCGAGATAGT
>NZ_CAHJWW010000179.1 GCF_903643035.1 Sphingomonas bacterium
CGGCCGCGTGCGGCTGGTGGGGGCGGTGCCGCATGGCGAGCTGCCGCGCCTGCTCGCCGCCGCCGACGCGATGGCGCTCGCCTCGTCGTCGGAAGGACTGGCGAACGCCTGGGTCGAGGCGCTCGCCTGCGGGACGCCGGTGGTGGTGACGGACGCGGGCGGCGCGCGAGAGCTCGTGACAGGCCCGGCGGCGGGGCGCGTCGCCGGACGGACGTCCGCGGCCTTCGCCGAAGCCATCGCCGCGCTGCTGGCCCATCCACCCGATCCGGCGGACGTCCGCGCGATGGCGGCCCGCTTCACCTGGACCGCTAACGCGGTCGCCCTGCGCGACCACCTGGCCGGTCTCGTCGCTAGAGCCGCCCCTCGATCGCGACCTTCATCGCGATGATCGCCAGCGCGACGCAGCCCGCGTCGAGGATCGCCGAGGCGGCCGAGAAGCGCAGGCCGACAAGCCGGCGGACGCCGTGATAGGCAAGGACGACACCCCAGAAGACGACGATCTGCCACCGCGTCTCGAAATACCGGAACAGGAAGCGGCTCAGCGCCCCCGCCCCGGCGAGGATCAGGGCGGCACGCATCGCGTGCGAGGTCAGCATCGGTGTCGGCCCGGCGCTCATCCCAGCGGATAGAAGGCCGCGGCGACCTGTCGACCCTCGCCGCGCAGCACCGCCCATGCCCGCGCCGCCGCGCGGCTGTCCATCGGCTCGATGCCGGTGCCGCGCGCCTCCAGGGCGGCGACCAGCGCCCGCGGCGGCCGGGAGAGAGCGGCGCCCGTTCCCAGCAGCACGAACTCCGGCAGCGGATCGAGCAGCGGCTCGAGCGCGGCGACGTCGAGCGCGGCGAGGGGCGGCGGCGACCAGCCCTGCGACCAGTCGACGGTCATCAGCACCGCGCGATGCACCGCCTCGCCGACCCGGAAGCCGTCCGCAGAGAAACCGTGGACCAGCGGGCCGCCGACCCGCGCATCGCGCTCCATGCGGATGTCGGGCACCGGTTCAGCCCGCCGAGGTCGAGGTGGGGTGGGTCAAGAGCGCGGCCCGACCCGCTCGGCCCCGGTCGCGGCCGTCGCGCGCACCGCCCTGGGCTCCGCGCGCAGCCCCAGCGTGATGAGCAGCGACGACGAGACATAGATCGACGAATAGGTACCGACGATCACGCCCAGGATCATCGCCGCGGTGAAGCCGCGCAGCACATGCCCGCCGAACAGCAGCAGCGCGAGGAGCGCGATCAGCACGGTCAGCGAGGTCATCACGGTGCGCGGCAGCGTCTCGTTCACCGACAGGTCGATGATCTCGCGCATGTCCATCCGGCGATAGCGGCGCATGTTCTCGCGGATACGGTCGTCGATCACGATCTTGTCGTTGATCGAATAGCCGATGATCGTCAGCACCGCCGCGACGATGTTGAGGTCCACTTCCAGCCCGGTCAGCGCGAAGAAGCCGAGCGTCATCAGCAGGTCGTGGGTGATCGCGACGAAGGTCGACACGCCGAACTGCCACTCGAACCGGAACACGCCCCACAGCGCGATCCCGAACACCGCCAGGAACACGGCGAGCCCGCCTTTCCACAGCAGCTCGCCCGAGACCTTGCCGCTGACCGAGTCCTGCCGGGCCAGCGTGGCGCCGGGGAACGCCCTGGCGAGCGCGCGCTGTACCTTGCTGACCACCGCGTTGGTCGCGCCCGCGTCCGCGCTGTCGGGCGGCGGCAGGCGGATCGCGACCGTGTTGCCGTCCGCATATTGCTGGAGCGAGGCCTGGCCGACGCCGAGCCCGTCGACGAGGCCGCGCACCCGCTCGACGGGCGGCGCGGCGGCGAACCGCTCCTCGATCATCAGCCCGCCGCGGAAGTCGACGCCGAGGTTCAGGCCGCGGATCGCGACCAGCGCGACGGCGGCGAGCGACAACAGCAGCGTCAGCGCGAACGCCCACCGGCGCAACCGGACGAAGCCGATGTTGGTGTTGTCGGGGACGATCTTCAGCAGGCGCATGGGTTGGTGTGGCCTCAGATGGCGATGCTGGTGGGCCGCTCGCGCCGCAGCCAGCCGGCGACGAGCATGCGGGTGAACATCACGGCGGTGAACACGCTGGTGACGATGCCGATCAGCAGCACGACCGCGAAACCCTTCACCGGCCCCGATCCCAGCAGGAACATGATGACGCCAGAGATGGCATGGGTCATGTTGGCCTCGAAGATCGTGCGGCTCGCCTCCTTGTAGCCGAGGTCCACCGCCTGCACGATGCTGCGCCCGCGCCGCCGCTCCTCGCGGATGCGCTCGTTGATGAGGACGTTGGCGTCGACCGCGGTCCCGATCGTCAGCACGAAGCCGGCGATGCCGGGCAGCGTCAGCGTGCCGTGGATCAACGCGAGCACGCCCAGGATCACGAAGATGTTGATGGTCACGGCGAGGTCCGCATAGAAGCCGAACCGGCCGTAGGTGACGAGCATGAACACGATCACCGCGACCGCCGCGATCACCGACGCGACGATGCCGGCGTGGATCGAGTCCTTGCCGAGGTCCGGCCCGACCGTGCGCTCCTCCACCACCTTCAGCGCGACCGGCAGCTTGCCGGACCGCAGCTCAATCGCGAGCTGATTGGCCGACGCGACAGTGAAGCTACCCTCGATATAACCTTGACCTCCAAGGATCGGATCATTCACGAAAGGTGCCGTGATAACCTGATTGTCCAAAATTACCGCGAACCGCTTGCCGCGATTGGCTTGGGTGAATGCTGCGAACTTGCGTCCGCCCTGACTATCGAACGTGAAGTTGACGATTGGGGCATTTGTGTCAGATTTGAAACCCTGACTGGCGTTGACGAGCTGATCACCAGAAATCAGCGTCTCGCGCTTTAGTGCAATGTGGGTGGCGGCGGCCGCACCGTTCTGCTCGACGTAAGGCAAGATCACGTCGCCGATCGGCGGCTGGTTCCGCGCCACCGCCGCCGGATCGGCGGTCTCGTCGACCAGCTTGAACTCCAGCTTGGCGGTCTTGCCCAGCAGTTCCTTCAGCGCGGTCGGGTCCTTCAAGCCCGGCACCTGCACGACGATGCGGCTCGCGCCCTGGCGGATGATCGTCGGCTC
This sequence comes from Sphingomonas bacterium, assembly GCF_903643035.1. Classification (GTDB taxonomy): domain Bacteria; phylum Pseudomonadota; class Alphaproteobacteria; order Sphingomonadales; family Sphingomonadaceae; genus Sphingomonas. The sequence continues at coordinate 3,082 of NZ_CAHJWW010000179.1, forward strand.
GCGGGTGCCAAGCTCGTCGATGCGGCGACGGACCACCTCCGTCGCGCTGTTCATCGCGTTCTCGATCGCCGCGTCGACGCCGGCCTTGGTCGGCACGATCACAAAGCGCGACGAGTCGACCACCTGGAGGTCGTACTCGCGCTGGCCGGTCAGGCCCGCGCCGGTGCCGAGCAGCGGCAGCAGCCGCTCGCGCGCGGCGTCCACCTGGCTGGAGTCGCGCAGCAGGAACGACAGGCGACCGCCTTGCGTGGACATCTCGCCGACCTCGATGCGCGGTGCGGTGCGCAGCGCGGTGGCGGCCTGATCGCGCAATTGCTCCAGCCGCGTCGCGACGAGATCGTTAGTGTCGGCCTCCAGCAGCAGGTAGCTGCCGCCCGCGAGGTCGAGGCCCAGGTTGATGCGCGGATGGGGTATGCGGCCCCAGGCGTCCGTCATCCGCTCGGGCAACAGGCTGGGAATGGCCAGGGCGACCAGCGCGACGATCACCAGCCAGATCGACAGGACCTTCCAGCGCGGAAAATCCAGCATGTCAGTCGTTGGCCGCTTTGCCGACGCCGGTCACCTCGGCCAGCGTCGATTTCACGACGCGGACGCGCGTGTTGACGGCGATCTCCACCTCGACGAACCGGTCCTCCACCTTCGTCACGCGGCCCGCGACACCGCCGGCGGTGACGACCTGATCGCCCTTCTTCACGCCCTCGATCATCGCGCGGAACGCCTTCTGGCGCTTCTGCTGGGGCAGCCACATGATGACGTAGAAGGCGACGAGCACCAGCGCGAACGGCGCGAAGAACTGGATCAGGCCGGCGATGCCGCCGCCACCGGGAGCGGCGCCGGTCGCCTGCGCATGAGCTGATGTGATGAACATGGGCCTTTGGGGGTCTGACGGAGCGGACATGCGTCGGGCCGGGGGCGCCGTCGCGCATCCGGCCCGTATAGTTGATTTCGGCTACCACCGGACGCGACCGCGCGCAACGGCCGTGCGCCCCGCAAGCCCCAGAATGCTTGCATCCCCGACGGGCCGCGCCTAAGGCGCGCGACACGGGAGCAGCCATGCCGTTCCCGCCGGTCGGGGCGTAGCGCAGCCTGGTAGCGCATCACACTGGGGGTGTGGGGGTCGCAGGTTCGAATCCTGTCGCCCCGACCAATCGCAATCGAGACCCTGCCGTCGTTCTCGTCCCGCCTGTGTGTCACGAACACCTGGCTGACGGCTTGCCGCGACACGACGCCAGGCGTTAGGCCGTACGGATGACAGACGCACTCGCCCCCGCCCGCTCCGGCACCTTCCACTCCGCTCCTCCGGTCCCCGTTCCCGATGCGACCGGGCGCGAGCGGCTTGCGCGGGCGATGGCGCGGGGCGCGGCGTTCCTCGGGTCCGATACCGCGATCATGGGCGGCGCGATGTCGTGGGTGTCGGAACGTACCCTCGTGGCGGCGATCAGCGAGGCGGGCGGCTTCGGCGTGCTGGCGTGCGGCGCGATGACGCCGGCGCTGCTCGATGCGGAGATCGCGGGGACCAGGGCGTCCACCGCCCGACCGTTCGGCGTCAACCTCATCACCATGCATCCCGCTCTCGACGCGCTGATCGGCGTGTGCGCCGCGCACCGCGTCGGCCATGTCGTCCTGGCGGGCGGCCTGCCGCCCAAGGGCGCGCTGGAGGCGATCAAGGCAGGCGGCGCCAAGGTCGTGTGCTTCGCGCCGACGCTCGCGCTGGCGAGGAAACTGATCCGGTCGGGCGTCGACGCGCTGGTGATCGAGGGGTCGGAGGCGGGGGGCCATATCGGCCCCGTCTCCACCAGCGTGCTCGCACAGGAGATGCTGCCCGAGATCGCCGGGGCGGTGCCGGTGTTCGTCGCCGGCGGCATCGGGCGGGGCGAGGCCATCGCGGGCTATCTGGACATGGGCGCGGCGGGCGTGCAGCTCGGCACGCGCTTCGTCTGCGCCACTGAATCGGTGGCGCACCCGGCGTTCAAGCAGGCGTTCATCCGCGCGTCGGCGCGCGATGCGGTCCCCTCCGTCCAGCTCGATCCGCGCCTGCCGGTAATCCCCGTGCGGGCGCTCCGGAACGCGGGCGGCGAGCTGTTCACCGCCAAGCAGCGCGAGGTCGCGGGCCATCTCGACGAGGGCCGGGTGGCGATGGCCGAGGCGCAGCTGGCGATCGAGCATTACTGGGCCGGCGCGCTGCGCCGCGCGGTGATCGACGGCGATATCGAGCATGGCAGCGTGATGGCCGGGCAGTCCGTCGGCATGGTGCGCCGCGAGGAGCCGGTCGCGGCGATCCTGGCGGAACTGGTGGACGAGGCGGCGACGGCGCTGGGACGCCGCGGGAGCTAGGCGGCTGGAGCCACCGGTGACCAACGGTTAACCAGTATGCGTGCAGGAGTCTTGCGGGTCGCAATCGCAAGGGGTCACCCGAATGCCGCGTCGTCCATCGTTCGCCCGCGCCGCCGCCGTGTCGCGTCTCGTCGGCGTGCTGCTGCCGCTGGGGCTGGGCGCGTGCGCCCACCGGCGGGTCGCGGTGGT
>NZ_CAHJWW010000180.1 GCF_903643035.1 Sphingomonas bacterium
GCTCGTCGGCGGTTCGGCGCACGGTTGCGGGCTTCGGCCTGACCGCCGCGGCGGAGAGCGGCGAGATCGTGCGGCGCGACATCTCGCCCGACGGCGACTGGCGGCTGCTGAACGGACGCTGGCGGTACGGCCGGTTCGAGATGGCGGTCGACCGGCGCATCGGCGGCCTCGTCGCGACGCTGGGCGGCACGCGGCTGCAGGAGGGGGATACGGTGCTGGGCGCCCGGTTGGGCGACGCGCTGGGCAGTCCGCACGCGACGAGCTGGTTCCTGGACGGGGGCGCCCGCTGGAGCGGTGGGGACGGCTGGTCGCTGGGCGCGAGCCGGCGCCAGGGGTGGACGATGGCCACCGCGGGCGGTGGCGTGCAGGGGTCGGGAACGCTCCGCACCGGCGCCTGGGCGGCCGACGTCGGCAAGGACGGCGTGTTCGCGCCGCACGACAGCCTGGGGCTGCGAGTCGCCCAGCCGCTGCGCGTGGCGGGCGGCGGCATCGAATACCGGCTGCCGACCGGCTACGACTATGCGACCGGCTCGGTCAGCGAATGGACCGACCAGCGCCTGAACCTCGCGCCGACCGGCCGCGAGCTGGACGTTGAGGCCCGCTACGCGCACCCGCTCGGCACCGGCGATCTTCAGGCGAACATGTTCTGGCGGCGCGAGCCGGGCAACATCGCGTCGCTGGCCCCCGACTATGGGCTGGCGATGCGGTGGGCCATGGGGTTCTGAGCGGGGCCTCCAAGCCCCCGCCGCAGTCCTTCACCCGCCTTCGCGGTGCGCCGCCAGCGCCTCCACCGCGTCGTCCATCCGCGCGGGATCGCCGACCGCCAGCACGTCGCCCGCGCTGTCGGCGGTAAGCGGCTCGCCGAACCAGTCGCACATCCGTCCCCCCGCCCCCTCCACCACCGGCACCAGCGCCGCATAGTCGTACAGCTGGAGCCCGCTCTCGCACACGATATCGAGGTGGCCGGCGGCGAGCAGCCCGTAGTTGTAGCAGTCGCCGCCATAGACCGGCCCCTGCCCCGGCAGGCCGCCCGACACCGCGCCGACGAGCGCCAGGAAGCGCGGCACCGCCGCCTCGTCGAACAGGTGCGGGCTGGTAGTGGCGATCGTCGCGCCCGCAAGCTCGCGGCATGGCCGCGTGCGGACCGGCGCCCCGTTGAGCGTCGTCGGCCGCCCCGCGACGCCCAGCCACCGCTCGCGCTGCACCGGCTGGTCGATGATGCCCAGCACCGGCCAGCCATCCTCCATCAGCGCGATCAGCGTCCCGAAGATCGCCCGGCCCGCGGCGAAGCTCCGCGTCCCGTCGATCGGGTCGAGGACCCAGTGGCGACCGGTCACGCCCTCCTTCGTGCCATATTCCTCGCCGATCACGCCGTCGCCCGGCGACTCGGCATCCAGCAGCCGGCGCATCGCCGCCTCCGCCTCGCGGTCCGCGACCGTCACCGGCGAGGCGTCGGCCTTGGTCTCCACCGACAGGAGGTTGCGGAACCAGGGGCGGATCGCCGCGCCCGCCGCATCGGCGAGACGACAGGCAAGCGCGAGGTCGGAACGGGATACGGGCATCTCGCCCGCCTATCGCGCGGCTTCGGGACGCGCTAGACCGCATGCACCCCAATGCGGAGCCCGTACCATGCGCCTTGCCTCTCTCGTTCCCGTCCTCGCGTCGACGCTGGCGCTCGCCGCGCCTGCGATGGCCACGCTCGCGCCCGGCGCCAAGGCGCCCGACTTCGCGACGCGCGGCGCCGTCGCCGGCAAGGTGATCCCGATCAATCTCGGCGACGAGCTGAAGAAGGGGCCGGTGGTGCTGTATTTCTTCCCGGCGGCGTTCACCGGCGGCTGCAACGCGGAGGCCCATGCCTTCGCCGAGGAGATGCCGAACTTCAAGAAGGCGGGCGCGACCGTGCTCGGCATGTCGACCGACAACGTCGACACGCTCGCCAGGTTCTCCGCGGAGAAGTGCGCCGGCCAGTTCGCGGTGGCGAGCGCCGGACCCGCGGTCGTCAAGGGCTATGACGTCGACCTCGGCAAGCAGATCCCCGGTCCCGACGGCAAGATGCGCTCGATCACCAGCCGCACCAGCTACGTCATCACGCCCGATGGCCGGATCAACTTCGTCCATTCGGACATGAACCCGGCCGAGCATGTCGCGATGACGCTCGCGGCGGTGCGCAAGCTATCGCCCCTGCACTGATCTTTCCGGCGATCGTCACCCTTTGTTGACGCGGAATGGCGTAGGCCGTTCCGGGACGCGGGGGCGCAAGGTGCGGTGGCGGGGGCCGCCCACCTTGCGGGAGGGATCGGAACGGGAATGATTGCGGCCAAGCTGCCGGTCGTCGCGCCGACGAGCAACGACCTGTTCCGTCGGATCGGCGCGTTCCTCGCCGAGCATCGGCTGAGCCCCGAACCCGGACATTACGCCTTCGCCTATCAGGTCCTGCACGATGCCGACGGACCGCTCGGGCGGGCGGTCGCGCGGCTGACCGATGGCGGGGTGCGCCTGACAGGCCAGCAGATCGAGGCGCTGGGCGGCACGGTCGCCGGCGTCTCACAGCCGCTTGAGCCGGAGGGCGACGCGGTCGACGACGCGGCGCTGGTCGCGCGGACCCGGCTGCAGGTCGAGGATTTCGCCGCGATGGTCCGCCGGGCACGGGACGAGGCGCGTGGCTTCGGCATCGATCTTGCCGCCAGTGCCGAGGCGATCCGCCGGACGGGCGATCCGTCGGGGATCGCGGACATGGTCGAGCTGACGGGGCTGATGGTTCGGCGTGTCCGCCTGAGCGAGGGTCGGCTGCAACGGGCGACCGAGGAGGCGCAGGACCTTCGCGCCCGGCTCGAAGAGGCGCAGGGATCGGCGCGGCGTGATCCGCTGACGAACCTGCCGAACCGGCGGGCGTTCGAGGAGGCGTTCGCCGCGCTCGACCCCGCCGTTCCCGCAAGCCTCGCGATCTGCGACATCGATCGGTTCAAGCAGGTGAACGACACGTTCGGCCATGCGGTCGGCGACCGGGTACTGACCGCGATCGGCCAGACGCTCGCGACGCACTGCGCGCCGCATCTCGTGGCGCGTTACGGCGGCGAGGAGTTCGTGATGCTCTTCACCGGCGGTTCGGATACCGCGGCGCACGCTCTGCTCGACGGCGCGCGCGCGGTCGTGTCCGCGAGGCGGTTCCGCTCGCGCGAGACGGGCGAGCCGATCGGCGCGATCACCTTCTCGGCCGGGGTCGGCTGCATCGCTCCCGGCGAAACGCTGGATGGCGCGCTGCATCGCGTCGACCGGGCGTTGTACGAGGCGAAGGAACAGGGGCGCGCGCGTGTCGTGCTGGCGCACGGCTGACCCCGTGGATCAGGCGGGAGCGGCGATGCTCGCGCCCACATCCGCCGTCGCCGGCTCCCCCCGCGAATACACCCCCACCAGCAGACCGGCCGCCAGCACATGGCCGTGCATCGCCGCGGTGAGCGCGGATCGCTCGGGACCGCTGCCGGTGTCGCCGCCGGGATCGGGCGCACCCGCATCGAGCGCGAACAGCTGAAAGGCATAGCGATGGTCGCCATGGCCGGTGGGCGGATCGGGCGGCAGCCAGCCCTCGTGCAGGAACGAACTGCGGCCGACCTCCCGTCCATCCGTTCCGCCGTCGGCGGCGATCGCCCCTTCCGCCAATCGGCCGGCGTCCGCGGCCAGACCCCAGACGACCGCGTGGACCAGCGGCTGCGGCGCGGGCGCGTCGGGATCCTCCACCAGCAACGCCAGACTGGCGGTGCCGGCCGGCACCTCACCCCAGGTCAGCGGCGGCGACACGCCTGTCCCATCGGCGGTGAAGCGCGGGGGCAGCCGGCCGCCATCGGCGAAGGCCGGACTGGACAGCGTCAGCGACGCCTCGGCGGCAAGGCCGGGCTGCGCGATCGCCAGCTTGTCGGCGCCTGCGCGCCAGCCGCGGATCGCGTGACCCAGCCAGGCGGGTATGTGTTCGAGCATCCGGTCGGTCTCCTCTGGCGGCGCAACGCACGGACCGCCATCCGCGTTCACGCGCGATGGATGCCGAGGACCCGTTCGATCTCGATCGCTTCGTCGCCGCGCAGGCGGACAGCTGGGCGCAGGCGCTCGCGGAACTCAACGCCGGCCTGAAACGAAGCCACTGGATGTGGTACATCTTCCCGCAGATCGCCGGGCTGGGGCGCAGCGACACCGCGCGCCGGTACGCGATCCGCTCGATGGACGAGGCCCGCGCGTACCTGGCCCATCCGCTGCTGGGGCCACGTCTCGCGGACGCGACCGCGGCGCTGCTCCGTCATCCGGCCCGCACAGCCGAGCAAATGCTGGGCGCGGTCGACGCGATCAAGCTGCGCTCGTCCCTGACGCTGTTCGTGGCGGCCGGCGCCGGTTCGCCGCTCGATATCGCGCTATGGACATTCTTTGCGGACGAGCGGGATGCCGAGACGATGCGGCTGCTGGGCCGGGCGGGATGATCGGGCGGGCACCCTGCGGCGCCCGCCCTCCCGTTCCGATCGACGTTCAGGCCGGCTCGCCGACCGCCTCCGCCGCGGCGTTGACCTGACCGGTCGCCAGCGCCGTCAGCTTGTCGTTGGTGGCATGCTCCTCGTCCAGCGTCCGCTGGAGGATCGCGGCGACCTCGGTCCGGCCGATCTCCTTGGCCCAGGCGACCAGCGTGCCGTAGCGGGCGATCTCGTAATGCTCCACCGCCTGCGCCGCGGCGATCAGCGCCGCGTCGAGCACGCGCTTGTCCTCGATCTCGCCGGCGACCTCATTGGCTTCCTTGATGATGCCGTCGATCGCCTGGCAGGTGACGCCTTTCACCTTCTCGCCGATCGTCTCGAACACCTGCTCGAGCCGGGCGGACTGGTTCTCCGTCTCGGTCAGGTGCGTGCGGAAGATCTGCTGGAGCGCGGGCGCGGTGGCCTTGTCGATCATCTTGGGCAGCGCCTTGGTGATCTGTTGCTCCGCGTAATACACGTCCTGAAGCTGATGGAGGAACAGGTCCTCGAACGTCGCGATATCCTTGCTGAACAGGCCCATGACGATTTCCCTTTGATATGACTGAACGGGACGGACCGGCGGGAACGCCGGTCGACCGAACCCTGAACGAGGCGCGCGCCGACAGGTTGCACCGCCGGCCGATCCCCCTATCCGCCCTGGCTGAGGACCACCGTCACCGCGCGGCGGTTCTGCGCCCAGCTCGCCTCGTCGGAGCCCGCCGCGACCGGGCGTTCCTTGCCATAGCTGATGACGCCGATGCGGGCGGACTCGACGCCGTGTTCGGCGAGGTAGTTCTTGGCCGCGTTCGCTCGCCGGTCGCCGAGCGCCAGATTGTATTCGCGCGTGCCGCGCTCGTCGCAATGCCCCTCCACCGTGATGCGCGCGCGCGGGTAGCGGGCGAGCCACTGCGCCTGCGTGTCGAGGATCGCGCGCGCCTCGTCGTCGATCTCGTACTGATCGACGGAGAAATGGACGGTGTCGGACTGGACCGAGCGCCGGAAGTCCGCCGCGGAACCGGGTAGCGTGGCGCCGTCCGCGCCGTTCCCGTTGCCGGCGCCGCGCCCGGCTCCGCCGTCGTCGACGGCGGGGCCGGG
>NZ_CAHJWW010000181.1 GCF_903643035.1 Sphingomonas bacterium
GCTGGACAGCGCCGCGCGGCGCAGGCCGCGGCCGGGCGCGAGCAGCGACACCGCCTCCAGGACGTTGGTCTTGCCCGCGCCGTTACGGCCGGTGAGGATCACGAGCCCCGGCCCTCCCTCCCGCCGCGGGGCGAGGGCGAGCGCGGCGTGGTTGCGAACGTCGGTCAGGACCAGCCGGGCGATCATCGGGCAGCGCGTAGAAGGTAATCTTGGCGGGGGGAACGGCCGGATCGCACTCCCCCGCCCCGCCCCCTGTCCCGCCCTTACCGAAGACAGCAGGTTTATGTCAGGCCGCCGCCGTCCTCGCCACGCTGGCATAGGACGCCATCGCCGGTCCCAGCGCCGCCTGCGCACGGCGGTATGCGACCGGCTCGCGGATGTTCAGCCGCGCGCGCGCCGCGTCCAGCGGCTCGTGCAGCAGCGTCTCATGGTCCTCGCCCTGCAGCCACGCCGCCCGCCGGCCGTTGCGATACCCCTCCCACACCGCGCGGGCGAACAGCCAGCCGCCCGTGACCCTGCGGCTCTTCAACGCCGCGCCGGCCGCGATCCATGCCCAGCCGAGGCCGCCCGTCTGCGCATAGGAGAAGCCGACCAGCGCCGCCTCGCCCAGCGTCTCGTCCGCCTTGTAGCCGGTCAGCACATGCCAGCTGTCGTGCAGGTCGCGCGTGCGGCGGCCGAACCACGCATAGGGATGCTCCTCCGCCAGCCGCTCCACCCCCACCAGCGAGATCGCCGCGAGCCCCGCAGCGGAATAACCCGTCTCCGCCAGCCAGTCGCGATAGGCGGCGCCGACCGAGCCGGGCGGGAAGCCTGCGACATAGGCGGGATCGGACAGACGCTCGGCAAGCTCGACGCGGCGATAGGCGATGCGCCCGCCACCGGGCCGGCCGAGCAGCCGGTGATAGCCCTTCAGCGTCGCCGAGCCGTTGAGCGCACGCATGATGAGGAACACCTGATGCGTGTCGTCCCCGTCGGCGAGCAGCGCGCGCAACGCCGCGAACGCGCCGCGCCAATCCTTGCGATACGGAGAGACCTTGCCGGCCATGAAGGCACTCCTTACTGACATCGGTGTCAATAGCGGCGGCGGCGATGGGCGTCAAGGATCGGGGGCGGTCGCGGGGTCGGGACCGATCCCTGCCGGGCGCCGCCTGCGATACCGCATGTCGACTCCCCGCGTCCCTAGACGTCGCGCGGGACGGACGTCAGGATGGACACGCAGGGGGACGGGGGCATGGCGCGGGACGGACGGCGAAGACCAGTTGGAATGGGTGGCTGGCTCGTCTTCCTGTTCGGACTGCTGTCCACGCATGCGGCGTTGAGGCTGCTGGTCCTGATCTATCCCTTTCTTTATCCCGATGACTGGGATGGCGAGGAACTGGTCGCGTTCGCGATCATCTCCGCCGCTCTCGCCTGGCTCCTGCTCTTCCGGCGCGAGCCCTCGACGCCGCTCATCGTCATTGCGGGCCTGTGGCTGATGGCGTTGGAAGCACCGGCGATGACCGTGCTGAGCGCGTTGCACGTCCAGGCTACGGGGCCGTTCGCGTTCGCGGAAGCGGCACGGACCGCGCTGGACTGGGATTTCTTCAAACCCGTCCTCCACTCGGCATTCTGGACGGCGTACTTGCTGAGGTCGAAGCGCGTGGCCAACACGTATTTCCGCGTCCATGAGCCGAGGCTTGCTGACGTTTTCGGTTAGCGCGGCCTGCGAAGCCTGCTACGGCCCGATCCATTCCCCGGGGTGCCTCTTGACGAGGCTGAGATTGGGCGCATGGCCCGGAACCCGCTGAACCTGATCCGGTTGACACCGGCGGAGGGAGGGAGGTCGCGACAGGCCGCCCCCGCTCCGTATCCAAGGAGCAAGCGCATGGCCGACCTTCCCGCCCGCACCGAGATCGGCGTCACCACCGGCGCGATCCGCGGCTCCGCCAAGATCCACGTCGGCCCGCTGAACGTCGCGATGCGTGAGATCCGGCTGGACCCATCGTGCCCGGAGCCGCCGCTGCGCGTGTACGACACGTCGGGGCCGTACACCGATCCCGCCGCGACGATCGACATCGGCGCGGGCCTGCCCCCCTTGCGCCGCGACTGGATCGTCGGGCGCGGCGACGTCGAGAGCTACGACCGCCGCGAGCTGCGCCCCGAGGACAACGGCCAGCTCGGCCCGGACCGTTCGGGCGGCGTGCAGCCGTTCCCCAACGTGATCCGCCGTCCGCTCCGCGCCCGAGGCGGTATGGGGGCCGGCGGCAACGTCAGCCAGATGCACTATGCCCGCCGGGGCATCGTCACTCCCGAGATGGAATATGTCGCCGTCCGCGAGAACCTCGGCCGGCAGCAGCGGCTGGACCACGTCCGCGACGGCGAGGCCTTCGGCGCGAGCATCCCGGATTTCGTGACGCCGGAGTTCGTCCGCGACGAGGTCGCGCGCGGCCGTGCGATCATCCCGTCCAACATCAACCATCCCGAATCCGAGCCGATGGCGATCGGCCGCAACTTCCTGGTCAAGATCAACGCCAACATCGGCAACAGCGCGGTCGCCAGCAACGTGGCGGCGGAGGTCGACAAGCTCGTCTGGTCGATCCGCTGGGGCGCTGACACGGTGATGGACCTGTCGACCGGGCGCAACATCCACGACACGCGCGAGTGGATCATCCGCAACTCGCCCGTGCCGATCGGCACCGTGCCGATCTATCAGGCGCTGGAGAAGGTGGGCGGCATCGCCGAGGAGCTGACGTGGGAGATCTTCCGCGACACGCTGATCGAGCAGGCGGAGCAGGGCGTCGATTATTTCACCATCCACGCCGGCGTGCGCCTGGCGTACATACCGATGACCGCGAAGCGCGTGACAGGCATCGTGTCGCGCGGCGGCAGCATCATGGCGAAATGGTGCCTGTCGCACCACCGCGAGAGCTTCCTCTACGAGCGGTTCGACGAGATCACCGAGATCATGCGGGCGTACGACATCGCCTACAGCCTGGGCGACGGCCTGCGCCCGGGCAGCATCGCCGACGCCAACGATGAGGCGCAGTTCAGCGAGCTCTACACGCTGGGCGAGCTGACCCACCGCGCCTGGGCGCAGGACGTCCAGGTGATGATCGAGGGTCCCGGTCACGTGCCGATGCACAAGATCAAGGAGAACATGGACAAGCAGCTGCAGGTCTGCGGCGAGGCACCCTTCTACACGCTCGGGCCGCTCACGACCGACATCGCGCCCGGATACGACCACATCACCAGCGGCATCGGCGCGGCGATGATCGGCTGGTTCGGCTGCGCGATGCTCTGCTACGTCACGCCCAAGGAGCATCTGGGCCTACCCGACCGCGACGACGTGAAGACGGGCGTGGTGACCTACAAGCTCGCCGCCCATGCCGCGGACCTCGCCAAGGGGCATCCCGCCGCCAAGATGCGCGACGATGCGCTGAGCCGCGCGCGGTTCGAGTTCCGCTGGCGCGACCAGTTCAACCTGTCGCTCGACCCCGACACGGCGGAGTCCTACCACGACCAGACGCTGCCCGCGGAAGGCGCCAAGACCGCGCATTTCTGCTCGATGTGCGGGCCGAAGTTCTGCTCCATGAAGATCACCGCCGAGGTGCGCGAGTTCGCGGCGAAGCAGAACCAGTCGGCGGACTCCTTCATCGCGACAGGCGGCCCGACCGGCGCGGAAACGGCGGCGGCGAGCAAGGCGGCGGCGCTCCGCGGCATGGCCGAGATGAGCGAGATGTTCCGGGAGAAGGGCGGGGAGGTCTACCTGCGGACGTCCTCCGAACCCGCCTGAGCCTGCGCTCAGGCCGCTCCTTGCAATCGACGACGGCCATCCCTCGCTCACATGCGGCGTTTCACGTCCATTCTCTTGTGGAGAACGCGCAGGACCAGGATCTTCTCCGCGTCATGCACGTAGAAGATGCGGTGCTCGCCCGCCGCCAGGCTACGCGTCTGCTCATCCGCGCTTGGAAACACGGGGCCGACTTCGGGAAAGCTCAGAACATGGCGGAACGCCTGCTCGATCGCGTCGAGGTAGGCGATGGCGCGGACCAGCCCGAACCGCTCGACGCTGAAATCGCGGATGTCGTCGAGGTCCGCCAGAGCCCTGCGGCTCAGCTCAAGCTGCATCCGCGCTCCGGGCGGCGCGCAATCCCGCCCGCAACTCGTCCAGATACGCGAGCGGATCGCACTCGCTCACACCCGACGCACGCCCCTTGTCGATCGCCGCCTGCAACCGGACGAGCTTCTCGGCATCCTCGCGCTCGCGCCGCAGCAGGCCGGCAACATACTCGCCCGCGCCGCCCAGCCGCGCTTCGGCCGCGCGCGCTTCCGCCCAGTCACCAAGGTCGTCGGGCACGGAAAGGTCGATCCGCGTCATCGCCGCCAGGCTAGGCACGGCCGCGCGCCATGTCTAGTCGACGAACCCGTCGATGACGATGCCCGAACGACGGCATGTCCCGCGTGTCGCCCGACCTGCGCACCAGGGAAGCTCCCTCACCCCAGCGCCGCGTCCAGTTCCTTGGCGAGGCGCAGGCCGCCGCGCTCGATCTCCAGCCGGGCGGCGGGAAGCCAGGCGGCGATCGTCGCCTCGTCCAGCGCGACGCGCGCCGGCACCGGGGTCGATGCCGGGGTCGATGCCGGGGAAGGCGCGCACGGATCGCCCTTCAGCGCGCCCGCGTACACGGTGTCGCGCGCTACCCGCCAGCTCTCGCGGCTCCAGTCCGCGACGCTGCCCGCCGCCACCTGCCGGCGCGTCGCGGCGGGATAGCGGCGGATCATGGTCGGGCCGGTGGTGATCGCGCGCTCGGCGAGCAGCCCGTCCCACACCGAATGGAGGTTCAGCCGGTCGGGCGCATAGCCGCCATAACTGACGGGGACGTCGTTGCCGCCTTTGTCGTGCCGCTCGCCGGCATGGAGCGGCTGGTGCAGGTCGCCGACGAAGTGGATCAGGAACGCCAGCGCCTGTACCTGGTCGTGCGCGCCGGTCGCGGGATCGCGCAGCAGCGCCACGTCGCGCTCGATCTGCGCGGAGACGCAGGCGCCGTCCCTGCATGCCTGCTCCAGCGACTGCTCGAACGGCTCGCACACCTCGACGTCCTGGAAGTGCCAGCCATAGGCGTATCCGAACCGCGACCTGCCGGCCGCGTCCTTCAGCGGCTTGACGCAGTCCGCCCATACCGACGCCTGCTGCGGCGTGCGGGCGGGGCAGGTCGGCGTGTCGAGCAGCGCGGAGGTCGCCAGGATGCGCTTCACCGCGGCGCGCGTCCGCGGGGTGACGTTGGCCATCGCGATGCCGGCGATCGTCTCGTGGCCATATTCCCAATAGGCGCCGACGGGGCTGGCGACCCCGAGCGCGACGGCGAGGGCGATGGCGGCGGCGGAAAGGGAAAGGCGCATGGCCCGGCCCTAGCCGTCCGCGCCCGCCTGTCCAGCGAACTCGTCGCCGTGGATCGCGACGCCCCGGCGACCGTCCGACCGGGCGAGGCCGCGGTTCATGCCGGGCGTCGAGAAGCGCCAGGCCGAGCGGCCGGCGGCGTCGAGCGCGATCA
>NZ_CAHJWW010000182.1 GCF_903643035.1 Sphingomonas bacterium
ACCGAGGCACCGGGACGATCAGGACGACGACGGGGGATCGGGACGATGGGATGCACACCGAACGCAAGCTTCGCTTGTTTTCAGGAAAAAACCCAATGAAATCAATGGCTATTCTTTCAAAAACGTCCGGGAGTTTGGGGTATGCGGATGGCCATCTGCTCCCCAGGAATGCTGTCGAAACAGCGGCTTACGAGGCGCCTGAAAGCCCGTTTGATGGCTATTTGCTCCCCAGCCCCGATTTGGACGGCCGGCACGCCCTTCTGGACGGCAATTTCGCCCGCCGGGACCATCCCGTTCAGTCTTCGGAATACACCGTCTGGGACACGGAACTGGTTGGGTTCGGCCTCCGGGTGCGGCCTACCGGCAAGGCATTCTGGACCGTCCGCCTGCGGCATCGCGGCAAGCAGCGCCGGGTGACGATCGGGCGCACTGAGGATGTCGATGCCGTGTTCGCCCGCGCTCAGGCGCGACGGCTGCTCGCGGAAGTGGCGCTCGACGGGCTACCCAAGCGCAAGGTGGTCAAGGCGGCCCCTACCCTTACGACCTTCGTCGAGAGCCACTGGACCGACATCGCCCGCTACTGGAAGCCCTCGACGGCCAAGCGCAATCTTCAGGCTTGGCGCTGCGACCTGTCAGCGGTGTTCGGCGAGATGCGCGTACCCGAGGTGCTGCCTTCGGACGTGCTGCGCTGGCGGGACGATTGTGCGGGATCGGACGAGGCCAAATACAATCGCGCGCTGCCGGTGCTCGCCAGCCTCTTCAAATATGCCGAGGCCCTGCATCTCAGGCGTAAGGGATCAAACCCCTGCCGGGGACTGCCGCGCTACCCACGCGACGCCAAGGAGCGGTACCTTTCTCCGCTTGAATACCGAAGGATTGGAGCGGCGCTGCGGGCCGCCGAGGTCAAGGCGCCCGCACAAGTCGCAATCATCCGGCTGCTGCTCTACACTGGGGCACGGGTTGGCGAGATCCGGGATCTCCGGTGGGAGTGGGTTCAGCCCCCTCGCCTCTCACTGCCTGATAGCAAGACCGGCCCCAAAACGATTTGGCTGAACAGTCAGGCGCAAGCGATCCTCGCGGACCTGCCACGCCGGGAAGGTTGCCCGTTCGTGTTCCCCAACTCGGCAGGCAGCGGGCCGGTCTGGGTTGCGCCGTGGTGGACCGCGTTTCGCCGGACCTGCTCGATGCCGGACCTGCGCATCCACGACTTGCGCCATAGCTTCGCGTCGACCGCGATCATGGACAATGTTCCGCTCGCCACCATCGGCAAGCTGCTCGGGCACCTGCTGCCGGAGACAACCGCCAAATACGCGCACCTGGCCGACGATGTCATTGCGGACGCCGCGCGACGCATCTCCGGTTCGCTGGCGCAGGCGATCGGGGTGTCGGCATGACGAAGCTCTCCCTCGAAGCGATCGTCACGCAGGCTCTGGCCGACATCGGCGTCGTTGGTTGCTACCAGCTACCAACCAGCAAGCCTCGCACGACCACCTGGGTCGCTGGCGAGCGCGGCTTCGGTATCCGTCATTACGCGACCGGCCGTGAGGTCTACGTAGCCCAGACCCGGATGGGCGGTCGCGTCCGTACCGTCACGATCGCGCCTGCGTTGGTCATCACCCAGTATCAGGCGCTGACCGTGGCGCGGCGCGTGCTAGCCTATGCTAGCGTAGGATATGATCCCGCCGCCGATCGCCAGCGCACCCGGTCGGCTCCCCGCTTTGACGACTTCCTCGACGAGTACTGGCGGCGCTGGTCGCCGCAGTGGAAGGCCTCCACGCAGGAGACGCACGCCTTCTACCGCCGGCATTACCTCGATGGCGCGTTCCCCGGCGTGTTCATCGACGAACTTAACGAAGCGCATGTGACCCAGTGGTTCGCCCGGCTGAACGACGACACCGGCCGGGTGCCTGCAACCGCGTGCTTACCATCCTCAACAACATGCTGAACAAGGCCGAGCAGTGGGGGTACCGGCTGGAGAACACCAATCCGTGCCGGGCGGTTCGCCGCAATCGCAGGCGCAAGTGCGAGCGCTTCCTGTCACATGCGGAGTTGGCGCGGTTGGGCGTGGTGCTCGCGGCGCAGCGGGCGGGAGAGGACAGGCTAAAGGCGGTGATGGCGTCGGCCGTGACCTTACTCCTGCTGACAGGGTGCCGCTCCGGAGAGGTGGCGAACCTTCAATGGCCAGATGTGAAGGGCAACCGGCTCAAGCTGCGCGACAGCAAGACCGGCCCGCGAACCGTTTGGCTTGGCGACGAGGCGCGGGCGGTGATCGCCGCCCTGCCCCGCCAGCGCAACGTACCCTGGCTGTTCTGGAACCCGACGCTGCGCAAACCCGTGCTGCGGCTTTCCAACAACTGGCCCGCGATCCGAGACCGGGCCGAGCTGCGGGGCGTGCGGCTTCACGACCTGCGGCACACCTTCGCCAGTCACGCGGCGATGAACAAGGAGACGCTGCCGATGATCGGCCGCCTGCTTGGGCACCGGAGCACGCAGTCGACATCCCGCTACGCGCACCTTGATGACGAGCACGTTCTGGACGCGGCCGAGCAGATTGGAGCCGCGATCGAGCGAATGATCGCTTGAGCAGCACAGAGATTGCCGGCCTTGCCAGTGTCTCATATGAGGCTTACATGGGCATCAACTGAAACGGAGTTGTGATGGCATCCCAGCCGGCATCGATCGAGGCGCTCCTTGGCGTGAACGCCGGACGACAATCCTCGCGTCTAGCCCTGTCCAACTCGATCGAGAGCGGCTTGCCAGTGGCAGCGCTAGACCGGCTCGCGGATACCGTGGCGCCCGACGATGCCCGGTTCAAGTTTCGCCTGATCCCGAAGGCGACGCTGGAGCGGCGCCGGAAGGCGCCTGCACAGCGGTTGACGAGCGAGGAAGGCGACCGGCTCGCCCGGCTCGCCAAAGTGTTCAGCTTCGCGCTGGAGATCTACCAGTCGCCCGAAAAAGCACGCGAGTTCCTCAGCCGCCCGCATGCCATGCTCGACGGCAAGCCGCCGCTGGACGTGGCGCTCGCCACCAGCCCAGGCGCGGACCTCGTCATCAACCTGCTGGGGCGGGCGGCCTATGGCGGGGGCGCGTGATAGGGAGCCGGACGGATCGCGTCCTGACTGCCTTCCGCATCGGTGACCCGGATGGTGCTCACCCCATCTACGACAGCGAGGGTGCCCGCCTCTACCCCGGTCGGTGGAATACACCGGCAAGCCCTGTCATCTACACGTCCGAGCACTACTCGACAGCGATGCTGGAAAAGCTGGTGCACGCCAACAGCGTGCTGCCGCCCAATCAGCATTACATCCGCATCACCATCCCGAACGGAACCAGCTATGAGGTTTTTCGGCCCGCGGCGCATCCTGGATGGGACGGCAAGGACGAGAGCCTCTGCAAGGCGTTCGGAATGGAATGGTACGAGGAGCGGCGGAGCGCTATCCTGCTCGTGCCGTCCATCCCGGCTCGGCTTGAGCGGAATGTCCTGATCAATCCGCGTCATCATGACGCTGCGCAGATCACCTACGATCTGCCGGAGCCTGTGTGGTGGGACGCGCGGCTATATGGATGAAGTCGTTTTCCGCCTGAAAGAACAAAGCCTATTCACGCTGCGTCCCTGCGACGTAGCACCGGAACTGGGCGGCGTGACCCAGAAAGCGACGCTCACGACTTAGTCCGGGCTCACCAACTTCGGCCACTCGTTCATCTCGACGCAATCCGGTGTACTCCGACGAAACGTTTACCTCAGCCTGCACTCCGCCGCGCGTCACCCGACAAAACCGCGGCGTTTTCTGACCCCGCCTTGCCGCCAGTGGCGCATTCTTCGCGGATCGGCGATAGCTTTGACTACCTGCCTCCGACCTACACTGAAGGAGCATGAGATGCGCTCAACCATCATCGCCATGTCGCTCTGCCTAGGCGCTGTGGCGGCTGGAAAGGGTGTCGAGGCCGCTCCACCATCGAAACCGACAGCGGCACCGATCCGCGTGTTCGGGAACTGGGCGGTCGCCTGCGACAATGGGCTGCGCTGCGAAGCGGTGTCGCTCCAGCCCAAAGAGTTACAATACGCAGGAATTGGCCTTGTCGTTACGCGCGACAGTGGACCCACCGCACAGCCAAGCGTCACGATCGGCCATATCCTTGATGGACATCACGGCGATGCCGACATTGCCGTCGACAACCGGATTATCGTGCGCGGCATGCTGGACAAGAGCGAGACGGCGGCAGTGCCCTCGGCGCAGGTCTCGCCCCTGATCCGGGCACTCGTGACCGGTAAGCGCCTTCGTCTGACGGGCGGGGGTGAGGTCTCGGATACCAGCCTCGACGGAGCGTCGGCCGCGTTTCGCTACATGGACGCGCAGCAGGGTCGGGCCGACACCGTGACCGCGCTGGTCGCGACCGGCGGCAAGCCGGCATCCCTCGTGCCGACAGGGTTGATCCCGATCGTCCGCGCGATCAAGCCGCCGACGACCGGAGCTGCAATCTCAGCAGCCACACGTGCGAGCGTTTGGGCCAAGGCAGGCTGCAAGGGCCCCGCGGGCGATGATCAGAAGATTGCTGCAAGCTTGCTATCCGACGATATGACGTTGGTCTTGGTGACCTGCTACAGCCTCGCTGAAGGCGGGGAGAACCCTTCGGCCGATCCTTATCTCGTCCAGGGCGATCGGATCGAGAAAGCGACATTCGACGCCCCGGCCGGCATCGGCGAGCGGGGATCGCCACCCTCCATTACGTCGGGGTTCTGGGACAGCAAAGCTGGAACGCTCACCTCCTTCGAGCGCGGTCGGGCGCTTGCCGATTGTGCCAGCCAAGAGACGTTCGTCTGGGACGGCACCCGCTTCCGGCTCGTCGCGCATGACGAGATGGACGTGTGCCGCGGCGCGCAGCGTTTGGTATCCGTCTGGCGAGCGCGAGCGGTGTTCGACGGTCGCGCTGACCTAAACACGCCCGTGACCAACAGATCGACAAATACCAACGGTTTGGAGGCGACAAACGCTGCTCCTTCAGCGACGCAGCCCTCCCGCTCCTCACTTGACCTGTTCATCACGGACCAACTCCACGTCGCGCACTACGAGCTGGCACGCGCGGATCTGAATGGCGCCCGGCATCCAGAGGCGCTCGTCTATGCCGACGACCGTTCCGATTGCGGTAGCGGGGGCTGCGACCTCTACGTGCTGAGCGAAGACAGCGGGGCGTGGCGCATAGTGTCGGATATCTCCATCACCCGACCGCCGATCCGGCTATTACCCACAACGAGCCATGGCTGGCACGACCTGAGCGTCTTCGTCGCAGGGGGTGGGATCTTACCAGGTCATGATGTGCGGTTGATCTTCGACGGCAACACCTATCCCGGCAATCCGACAGTCGCACCCGCCAGGACGATCTCTCATCCGGATGGCAAGGTGCTGATCGCGACTGGAGGATAGAGGAAGGCGCGCAGTACAGGACGACCCAGTAACCGCCATACGCGGCGCTTTCTCGCGCTCTCAACTTCCGACATTCATTCATCAGTGCCGATCAGCCTG
>NZ_CAHJWW010000183.1 GCF_903643035.1 Sphingomonas bacterium
GATCGCATCGGGGTCGATCGCCCCGCGGTCAGGTGCCGCCTCAGGCGGCGGCGCGTGTGCGCGCTCGGCCCGTCGCAGCCGATCGATCGGCCAATGCGGCAGGTAGAGCGAGGCGACCCGTGTCATCCGGAGCCTCCACCAGAGTGTCGAAGGGATCGCCGCCGCGCTGGCGGGCGAGGGCGAGGCGCCAGCGTGCGCGGCCGATACCCGCCACCCGCAAGGGAGCGGAGGGCGCGCAGCCGACATGCCAGCGAGTGACGGCAGCGGACGGCGCAGAAAAGGGTTCCGTCTCCTCGCAGCCCCCGTCCCTCTTGTGCCGGCGCAGCAGCAGCGCGACCGTGCGCCCGCCCTCCGCGGCGAGCTGGAGTCGGCGGGTGGCGGGCATCGACACGCGCCTTGCCTCCCCGATCACCGCGCCGAGCCCGCGGTGACGCAACCCTTCCTCCATCAATGCCAGCAGTTCGGCATCGTCCCGCGCTTCCGCATACAGCAGCCGGTGCGGCGCGAGGCCCGCCTGGTAGAGACCGGGCGCGAACAGGTCCTGCCGCCGCACCACCCATAGCACCGGTCCCCAGGCACGCGCGGCGATGCCGGCCATGAACAGCATCGCTGCGGCATCGTCGCTCCAGCCCGGCCCGGCGCCGGCGACCTCGTGCAGCGCGTCGAGCCTCAAGCCGCCATCAGCCAGCCGCGTGTCGATCGCCCCGATCCCGAACGGCAGCACCGGCCGTCGATCGTGGCCGTCACCGGTGATCGCGCGCAGCGTCTCGCGCAGTTCGGCCACGGTCGGCGGCGGCGATGGCCTCAGCGGGAGGAGGGCTGGATGCGCGGGCATGACTCGACTCGACGATGATGTTCCCATTCTGTTCTGTTTTTTACTCAAGTCAACCTGCGCCGCGACGCTTGAACTGGGACGGGGGACCGTTAGGAGCGCGCAATGCGTTGTGGTGACGACGCAAGGGAGAGATCATGGCCGTCGATGCTCCGGACCTGAAGCTCCTATTGAATCCGAAGCCTTCCTCCAATTTGAAACCCCTGTCGCTTCATGTGCCCGAACCGCGCTTCCGTCCCGGCGATGCGGTCGACTTCACCGCGGTTGACGTGCCCCCCGCCGGGTCCGTCCGCCGTCCGGATATCGCCGAGCCGGCGGCGGACTTCACCGATCTGTCCTATTCGCTCGTGCGCGTTCTGGACGATGCGGGTCAGGCGACCGGGCCGTGGAACCCGCGCCTTTCACCCGATATGCTGCGCGCCATGCTGCGCAGCATGGCGATGACGCGGGCGTTCGACGAACGGATGTTCCGCGCCCAGCGACAGGGCAAGACCAGTTTCTACATGAAGTGCACCGGCGAGGAGGCGGTGGCGGTCGCTGCGGCCCACGCGCTCGATCGCGAGGACATGTGTTTTCCGTCCTATCGTCAGCAGGGCCTGCTGATCGCGCGCGACTGGTCGATGGTCGACATGATGAACCAAATCTATTCCAACCGCGGCGACCGGTTGCAGGGCAAGCAGCTGCCGATCATGTATTCGGTGCGCGAGGCGGGCTTCTTCTCGATCTCCGGCAATCTGACGACCCAATATCCCCAGGCGGTGGGATGGGCGATGGCCTCCGCCGCCAAGGGCGATACGCGCATCGCCGCGACCTGGTGCGGCGAGGGTTCGACCGCGGAAGGCGACTTCCACTCCGCGCTGACCTTCGCGACCGTCTATCGCGCGCCGGTGATCTTCAACGTCGTCAACAATCAGTGGGCGATCAGCAGTTTCTCAGGATTCGCGGGCGCGGAGGCGACGACGTTCGCGGCGCGCGCGGTCGGCTATGGCATCGCCGGGCTCCGGATCGACGGCAACGACGCGCTCGCCGTCTACGCCGCGACGTCGTGGGCGGCCGAGCGCGCGCGCACCGGCGCCGGCCCGACGCTGATCGAGCATTTCACCTATCGCGCGGAGGGCCACTCTACCTCGGACGATCCGACCCAGTACCGTTCCGCCGGCGAGCCGAACGCCTGGCCGCTGGGCGACCCGATCCGCCGGCTGAAGGATCACCTGATCGCGATCGGCGAATGGGACGAGGAGCGCCACGCCGCGCAGGACAAAGCACTGGCCGAACAGGTCCGTGCCGCGCAGAAGGAGGCGGAGGCCAACGGGATCCTGGGTCACGGCCTGCACCAGCCGCTCGCCAGCCTGTTCGACGGGGTGTTCGAGGAGATGCCGTGGCACCTCAGGGAGCAACAGGCACAGATGATGGCCGAGGAAGCGGCGAGCGGCCGCCCGTGGGACGCGAAATAGTGAGCGACACGATCGATGCGCCCACCGCCCGCATGACGATGATCCAGGCGATCAACTCCGCACTCGACGTCGTGATGGCGCGCGATCCGGACGTGATCGTGATGGGCGAGGACGTCGGCTATTTCGGCGGCGTGTTCCGCGCCACCGCCGGCCTGCAGGCCAGGCATGGCAAGAACCGCGTGTTCGATACGCCGATCACCGAATGCGGCATCATCGGCGTCGCGGTCGGCATGGGCGCATACGGCCTTCGTCCGGTGGCCGAGATACAGTTCGCCGACTATATCTATCCCGCGCTAGACCAGCTCGTCAGCGAGGCGGCACGGCTACGCTATCGCTCCGACGGCGAGTTCATCGCGCCGATGACGGTGCGATCGCCGTTCGGCGGCGGCATCTTCGGCGGGCAGACGCATTCCCAGTCGCCCGAAGGCATCTTCACCCATGTCTCGGGGCTGAAGACGGTGATCCCCTCGACGCCCTACGATGCCAAGGGGCTGCTGATCGCCGCGATCGAGGACAATGATCCGGTCATCTTCTTCGAGCCCAAGCGCATCTACAACGGCCCGTTCGACGGCCATTGGGACCGGCCTTCGCAGAACTGGTCCAAGCATCCCGCCGGCGAGGTGCCGACCGGATACTACCGCATCCCGCTCGGCAGCGCGCGGGTCGTGCGACCGGGAGAGGCTCTGACGATCCTCGCCTATGGCACGATGGTCCACGTCTGCGCTGCGGTCGTCGAGGAGGCGGGCGTGGATGCGGAGATCGTCGACCTGCGCACGCTCGTCCCGCTCGACATCGGGACGATCGAGGCATCGGTGCGCAAGACCGGCCGCTGCATGGTCGTGCACGAGGCGACGCGCACCGGCGGTTTCGGCGCGGAACTGTCCGCGCTGGTGCAGGAGAGGTGCTTCTACCATCTGGAGGCGCCGGTCGAGCGCGTGACCGGCTTCGACACGCCCTATCCGCACAGCCTCGAATGGGCGTATTTCCCCGGTCCCGTCCGCATCGGCGAGGCGCTGAAGAAGATCATGAGGGACGCCTAACGCAATGGCTCGTTTCACCTTCAAGCTGCCCGATATCGGCGAGGGCATCGCCGAGGCGGAGATCGTCGCGTGGCACGTGGCGGTCGGCGACCGGATCGAGGAGGACCAGAACCTCGCCGACATGATGACCGACAAGGCGACCGTCGAGATGGAGTCGCCAGTCTCCGGCATGGTGGTGGAACTGGCCGGCGCGGTGGGCGACCAGGTGGCAATCGGCGCCGCGCTGGTGGTGATCGAGACCGCGACGGCGGCGGCGCCGGCTGACATCACCGCCGCGCCCGAGACCGCCGCGCAGGCGGAGACGGCCGAGCAATACGGGGCGGAGAACCCCGGCGTGGAGGAGGTGGTCGACACTCCCTCTCCCCTTGTGGGAGAGGGAAGGGACCCGCTCGCGACAGCGAGTGGGAAGGGTGAGGGGGTGAAGGTATCGCCCGCGCCCACCCCCTCATCCTCCCACTCGGCTACGCCGAGCGGGTCCCGCCCTCTCCTATCAGGGGAGAGGGGAAGTGCAGTCCTCGCCAGCCCCGCCGTCCGCGCGCGCGCGAAGGACCTCGGCGTCGACCTTGCCACGGTGAAGGCGGACGGCGACCGCGTCCGGCACGCCGATCTCGACACCTATCTGCGCTATGGCTCGGGCGAGGGCTACCACGCTCCCGACGCCAGTCGGGCACGGCCCGACGAGGTCGTCCGGGTGATCGGCCTGCGCCGGCGGATCGCGGAGAACATGGCCGCGTCGAAACGCGCGATCCCGCACTTCACCTATGTCGACGAGATCGACGTGACCGCGCTTGAGGCGATGCGCGGCGATCTGAACGCCAACCGGGGCGACCGGCCGAAACTCACGGTGCTCCCGCTGATGATCGTCGCGATCTGCCGCGCGCTGCCCGGCTTTCCGATGCTCAACGCACGCTACGATGACGAGGCGGGGGTGGTGACCCGGTCGGGCCGGGTCCATCTCGGCATGGCGACGCAGACCGATGCGGGGCTGATGGTGCCGGTGATCCGCGATGCGCAGGACCGTAACGTCTGGCAACTGGCCACCGAGATCGTCCGGCTTGCCGAGGCGGCGCGCACCGGCAAGGCGACGATCGCCGAACTGTCGGGATCGACGCTGACGGTGACGTCGCTGGGGCCGTTGGGCGGCATCGCGACGACGCCGGTCATCAACAGGCCGGAGGTCGCGATCATCGGGCCGAACAGGATCGTCGAGCGACCGGTGTTCGTCCGGAAAGAGGGAGGCGGCGACGAGGTCCGCCGCGCCAAGGTGATGAACCTGTCGATCAGCTGCGACCACCGCGTCGTCGACGGATCGGATGCGGCAAGCTTCGTACAGGCGGTGAAACGCTATCTGGAGACACCGGTTCTCCTGTTCGCGGACTGATGCCCCCAAACAGGAGAACCGCGCGTCAGACGCCGCGGCCGGTGAACAGACGCACGAGCACCACGATGACCGCGATCACCAGGAGGATGTGGATCAACCCGCCCGCAAGATGGAATACGCCGAACCCGAGCACCCACAGGACGATGAGAATGACGGCAATGGTCCACAACATAAGATAACCCCCTGTATCGAGTACGGCAGCAAAACGTCCGTAAGCGCGATCGCGTTCCGCCGGCGTCCACGCGACCTCGAACGGCGGGGTCGGACCGGTGTCCCGTCACTAGTCGACCGCCAGGATCACATGGCTGGCCTTCACCAGCGCCAGCGCACGGGCGCCGACCTCCAGGTTCAGCGCGGCGGCGCTCTCGCGGGTCAGCGTCGCGGTCAGCGTCTTGCCCAGACGCAGTTCCAGCGTCACCTCGCTGTTCACCGCGCCGTCCTCGCGCGCGATCACGACGCCGGGCAGGCAGTTGCGCGCCGAGGTGCGGATCGGCTGGTCGCCGGGCGCCAGTATCACGAAGCTGGACTTGATGAGCGCGATCGCGCCTGCGCCGGGGACGAGGCCGAGCTCGGCGACGCTCTCGCGCGTCACGGTGGCGACCACCTCCACGCCCTCCGCGACCGCGAGCCTTACCTCGGCGTTCACGGCCCCCGTCGTCACCCGCGAGACGGTGCCGCGTAGCGCGTTGCGTGCACTGGTCCGCATCGTCATTCCCCATAGCAGGACGCCAAGGCCGGGGCCGCCGGGGTCGGCGAGC
>NZ_CAHJWW010000184.1 GCF_903643035.1 Sphingomonas bacterium
AGTCGATGTCGAGCCAGATCACGTCGGTCGGCATCTTGTCGTCGCGCAGATGCTTGGCGATGCCGCGGACCTCGTCCGGCCGGGCCTCGCGCTCTATGGCGGCGTGCCCTGCGCCGCGCTGGAGGGCGCGATCCGGCCGGTCGCGACCCCGGAGGCGGAGGTGCTGCAGCGCCGCACCGTGCGCGCGGGCGACAGCGTCGGCTATGACGCGACCTGGACCGCGACACGCGATACGCAGGTCGCGATCCTGTCGATCGGCTATGCGGACGGCTATGCCCGAGCGCTGTCGGGCGTCGGCGCCGCGCACGTCGGCGACACGCGCCTGCCGTTGCTCGGACGCGTGTCGATGGACCTGGTGGCGATCGCGGTCGACGACGCCCCACGCCTCGCCGAGGGCGACCGGGTGCGGCTCGACTACGCCCTGCCCGCCGCGTCGGCGAGTTCGGGGGTCAGCCAGTACGAGCTGCTGACCCGGCTGGGCACGCGGTATGCGCGGGTGTGGGGATAGGGCAAACCCTGTGACAGAAGTGACACAATCTTTCGCAAATGGTTGCCGCTACACACAAACATGTGGTTCTCAAGGATCATTCTTGTAACTCCCAGTCATTCACCTGGGAGTAATACTTAATGGTTTTGCACAGTCGCCTGCTACTTCGGTCATCCGTCATCGCCATCGTGATGGCGCTCGTTCCTGCTGCGGCTCAGGCTCAAACCACCGGCACGACCAGCACCACGAAGACCGACATACTGTCCGAGGGATCGAGCAAGAACACACAGACCGGTCTCGGGTCGGCGGCTAACGGCCAGTCCGTCAACGCGGACGGGACCACCGTTGGAGACTCCGACGGTACCGTCGTCGTCACCGGCTCGCGCATCCGCCGCCAGAGCTACGACACCGTCGCGCCGACGCTGGTCACCGACCGGCAGTATGTCGATGAGCGCAACTTCACCAACGTCGCCGACGCGCTCAACAACCTGCCGGGCATCCGCGGATCGGTGACGCCCAACGGTGCGCAGGGCTCCTTTGGTCAGGGCGTGAATTTTACGAATCTCTACGGCCTCGGTTCAAATCGCACGCTGACGCTGATCAACGGCCGCCGCGTAGTGTCGTCAAACCCCAACACGCTGTTCAATCAGGGAACGGCGGGCTCGCAGGTCGACACGAACATCGTCCAGACGATCCTGCTCGACCATGCGGAGACGACGACGATCGTCGGCGCGACCACCTATGGATCGGATGCGATCGGCGGCACCGTCAACTTCATCCTGCGCGACCGGTACAATGGCGTGACCGTGAACGGCCTGACCGGCATCACTGAACGGGGGGACGGCTTTCGCTACAACGCCGCGGTGCTGGTCGGGCATGATTTCCTCGGCGGCAAGCTGAACGTCACCGCCGCCTACACACGCGACGTCCAGAACGGCATCCTCTATTCGGACCGCGACTTCCTGACCGCCGGCGTCGGAACGGTGACCAACCCGAGCACGGCAGGAGCGGCAACGCTCGGCCGGACCGCCGCATCGGGTATCACCTTCCGCAACGACGGCCGCGTCAACACGGGTTTCGGCTACAACGACTCGACGACCGACGGCAATCCGGGCTCGCTTCTGGTGCGCGACCGCGTGCTGTACCAGCTGACCACCGGCGGCGAGATCACCGACGCCAGCCGTGCCACCGCCTTCACCTCCGCTAATCGCGTCGCCGCCGCGGTGAACGGCTACCAGTTCGATACGACCGGCAATCTGGTGCCGCTCAACAAGGGCGTCCTGTTCGCCGCTCCCTATGCGTCGGGCGGCGACGGCTATCGCCTCTACCCCTATTCACAGGTGACGAGCGACGTGAAGCGTCACACCGGCAACCTGTTCGTTCACTATGACGCATCCGATGCGCTGAAGTTCTTCTTCGAGGGCACCTACTACAATGCGCGCGGTGACCAGCTTGTCGCCCAGCCGACATATAATTCCACCCTGTTCGGCGGCAACAGCGCGCAGCTGACGTTCAGCGCTACCAATCCGTTCCTGACTTCTCAGGCCAAGGCGCAGCTGGCTACCCTGGGCGTCAACACCTTCCAGCTATCGCGCGCATCGGACGATCTTGCGGATCAATCCGGTGGCACGAAGCTCGAGCTGTATCGTGCCGTGCTGGGCGCACGCGGCGACGTGAAGCTGTTCGGCCGGCCATTCAACTACGAGGCCTATGGCAACTATGGCCGGACGCGGCTCGACGACTTCGGGCAGAGCCTAAACCAGCAGAAGTTCGTGAATGCGGTCAACGTCACCACCAACGCGGCGGGACAGATCGTCTGCAATCCCACGCCGACCGTGAACGCGGTCGCGGGTTATACTCCGACCGTCGATGCGGCCTGCGCGCCGTTGAACCTGTTCGGCAAGGGATCGCCCAGCGCCGCGGCGCGAGCCTATATAATCCAGAACACTCATACGATCAGCGTACTGCAGCAGAAGGACTTCGTCGCCAACTTCGGAGGCAGCCCGTTCGCGCTGTTCGGCAACGATTACAGCTTCAACATCGGCTACGAGCATCGCGAGGAGGATGGCCGTTTCACGCCGGACTCCTTCCAGCAGGCCGGGCTTGGCCGGTCTGTCGCGATCGCGCCGATCAACGGCAGGTACAACGTTGACGAAGAATATGGCGAGGTGCTGCTGCCGCTGCTCCGTCCGTCCAACCATGTGCCGCTCCTGAACCTGGTCGAGATCGACGCCAGCGTCCGGCATGTGGACAATACGGTCAACGGCGGTTTCATCGCTTGGTCCGGGGGAGGGCGGTGGAAGCCCGTCCAGGATATCACGCTGCGCGCCGACTACACCCGATCGTTCCGCGCACCCGCGATCACCGAGCTGTTCCTGCCGCGATCTTCCTCGTTCGTGACGGTGCCCGATCTGTGTTCCACAAATAACATCAATGCCGGCGCAGCGCCCGTGATCCGCGCCCGCAACTGCGCCGCCTTTCTTGCCGCCTATCCCAATGCGACCCCGCTCGATGCGGCGTCCGCGACGGTTCCAGCCGTCAGCGGCGGCAATCCCATGCTCAAGAACGAGGTGTCATACAGCTACACGTTCGGCGGATCGTTCACGCCTCGCTTCCTGAAGCGGTTCAGCATAGGCGCGGACTATATCAACGTCGTGATCCGCAACCCGATCACCAATCTTACCGTCACGCAGATTGCTTCGGCCTGCTTCGACAACGCCACCTTCAACACCGCCGACCCGGCGAACGGCAACAGCTTCTGCTCCCAGATCAAACGCTATGCACCGGGCCAGGGCGGAAACGCGACCAACGGAGGCGACCGTGGCGGTCAGGTCACGGCCGATCCCGCCAACCCCGGTGTCAGCAGCGGCTACGTCAATGGCAATCGTATCGCATTCTCGGGTATCCAGGGAACGATCAGCTACAGCCAGCCGCTGGACCGCTACATCCCAGGTCGGTTCGAGACGGACAACACGATCTTTTCGCTCAACAAGCGTCTCATCGACACGACGGGGGTTGCGCCGCAGCGTACCGATGGCACATTTCTGGGAACGGGCTCATTGTCTCCCGATCCGAAGTTCCAGTTTCGAAGCGACAACCGGATAGTAGTGCCAGGTGTCGGCGGGTTCGCTACATCCGTGAATTTCGTCGGCAAGCAGAGCGCGGTGCGAACGGCATTGTCGACTGATCTTCGTGAGATCAACACGCTCGATGCCTATGCTACGGTTGACATGTCCCTCTGGATCGAAGTTCAGAAGAAGTATCGTTTGACGATCTCTGTTACGAACGTGGGCGACAAGAAGTATCAGGATTATGATGGATACTATAATCCCAACAGCGCCATCGACTTGTTCGGTCGTCGCTTTGCCATAAGTGTCCGCGGGCAGCTCTGATTACGTTATCGTGAGAAACGAGGAGATCGTCGGTAAGACAGGCGGTCTCCTCGTATGCGCCAAGTGTCATGTCAGTACCGCTCTGCGCAATTGCCATGTTGCGACGCGTCATCGAAGCGCCTAGCATCCTGACAGGGCAGGAGGGCGCGCCATGAAGAAGCCGAACGCCGATGGCGTGGTGACGATCAAGAAATATGCCAACCGGCGGCTCTACAACACAGAGACGTCCTCCTACATCACGCTCGAGCATCTGGCGGCGATGACGCGCGGGGGGCGCGAGTTCCGGGTGGTGGATGCAAAGACCGACGAGGACATCACCCACACCGTCCTGACCCAGATCATCATGGAGGAGGAAGGGCGCGAAGGGCAGGCGATGCTGCCGGTCGGCTTCCTGCGACAGCTGATCGCGCTGTACGGCGATTCGATGCAGAAGATGGTGCCGGGCTATCTGGAGGCGTCGATGGAGAGCTTCCGTCGCAACCATGCGCAGCTTCAGAGCGGCTTCCAGTCCGCGGTCCAGGGCGCCTTTTCGGGCTCGCCCTTCGCCGAGATCGCCAAGCGCAACATGGCGATGTTCGAGGCGGCGACCAGCGCGTTCAAACCCGGTGCCGGGGGTACCGCTCCGGCGCCGGCCGCCACCGACGCGAACGCCAGCAAGGACGAGGAGATTGCCGCGCTGAAGGCCGAACTCGCCAGCCTGCACAAGAAGGTGGAGCGGCTGGCCGAATAGCGGACGGGCGGATCAATGGATGGTCGGGCGGGCCGGCGCCCATCCCGATCGGCCGGGCCGGATAAGCCCCCGGCGTCAGTAGAAGTCCGCCAGCGTCAGTTGTCGGACCGCGCCGCCGCACAGGCCCAGCCGCACCACGCGCCCGACCGGCCCGGCGGACCAGCCGCCCAGCCCGTCGGTCGCATAGTCGGCGCCGACCGTCCGCCCGTCGACGCTGCAGATCAGGTCTCCCGTCCGCCACCCCGCCGCCGCCGGGCCGCCGCGCATGACGTGGATCACCCGCAGATGGCCGGGCTCCAGCGCCAGCAGAAGCCCGCTGGTGGAGCGCAGCGGCGCGTGGTCGGCGTCCGGGCCGGGCGCGAACACCATCCGGCCCGCACCGGCGTCCATCAGCACGCGGTAACGCTGGAGGAAGCCCGACCCGATCCGCCCGGCGACGCCGACCGTTTCGGAAAAGCCGCCCCGGGCCTCCGCCCGCACCTCCACCTGGCGCGCGTCGAGATCGCCGACGCGCAGGTCGGGGACGATCGCCAGCTGGATCGTGATCGGCCCCGCCAGCCCATAGGCGACCGCGGTGGTGCTGCGCCGCCCGTCGAGCCCCGCGCCGCGCCAGCCCGCCCGCGACACGGTGATCGCCGATCCGTCGCCGGTGTCGACGATCATCGGCGACAGCGTGTGGCCGCCGAGCGTCACCCGGGTCACGTACACCTGCCGCTCGGCGGAGATGGCGAGCGGCGCCACGGTGCCCGCGAACGGCAGCCGCCCGGACGCGATCAGCCGGAACCGGCGGTTGGCGTAATCGATGTCGAGCGCGGCGGCGCCGATGAGGTCGCGTCCCACCAGCATCGCGAC
>NZ_CAHJWW010000185.1 GCF_903643035.1 Sphingomonas bacterium
GGGAGATGCGGCAGGCGACGGGCCGGCGAGCGACAGCGCGGCCAGTGCCGCCGCCGCGACCGTGCCGACCCGTTTCGTCCAGTATCGCATCGCGTCCCTCCGATTGCCGGGTCATCCTACCCCACAACGTCATCCCGGCGTAAGGTGGGGGGCGGGGACTACCCCTCCCCACCGCCCCCTACCGCAGGCGTCGCCGTCTCGCGGCTCGCCACCCGGCCGCTGCGCTGGAGCTTGCCCCAGCCGACCTGCCGGCCGCGGAGCGCCTGCGCGATCGCCTTGATGACGACGTAATACATGACCTGTCGGTAGCCGACCCGCTGCGGCACCAGCAGCCACAGCAACCGCCACCGCTCGCGCCGCTCGAGCGCGAAGGCGATCGTCGCCGCCAGCAGGTCGATCGCGGTGAACACCAGCCAGAAGCCGGCCATCTTCTCCAGCGACGCGGTGTTCTGCGCCCAGCCATGCGCCTGGATCGCCAGATAGGTGAATACGAACGACGCGATTAGCGCGAGATCGATGATCGGCGAGATCGCCGCCAGCACGATCTGGAACAGGATCGCCTGCGGCAGGCCGACGATCGCGAGCCCGCGCGGGTGGCCGTGCCCGATCATCGCGCGATGCTTGTAGAGGCATTGCAGCGTGCCATAGGCCCAGCGGAACCGCTGCTTGGCGAGGCCGCGCAGCGTCTCCGGCGCCTCTGTCCAGGCGACCGCGAACTGGTCGTAGCGGACGTGCCAGCCCGCGCGCTGGATCGCGATCGTCAGGTCCTGGTCCTCGGCCAGCGTGTCGTCGGGATAGCCGCCGACGCTGCGGATCGCGTCGAGCCGCCATGCGCCGACCGCGCCGGGCACGACCGTCATCGCGCCAAGCCTGGTGAGCGCGCGCCGCTCCAGGTTCTGCGCCGTGACATATTCCAGCGCCTGCCACCGGGTGATGAGGTTCACGCGGTTGCCGACCTTCGCGTTGCCCGCCACCGCGCCCAACGCTCCCGGTTGCGAGCCTGTCGAAGGAACGAACCAGCGCGC
The DNA here is from genome assembly GCF_903643035.1 of Sphingomonas bacterium. Lineage (GTDB taxonomy): Bacteria > Pseudomonadota > Alphaproteobacteria > Sphingomonadales > Sphingomonadaceae > Sphingomonas. Next base: position 1,026 of record NZ_CAHJWW010000185.1, read on the forward strand.
GAGGCGGGCGATGGTCGTCGTCTCGAACTGCGTATCGGCGTCCAGCGCGATGACGATCGGCGCGGTCACCAACTCCAGTCCGCGGTTGAGGGCGTGTGCCTTGCCGCCGTTGTCCAGCGTCAGCAGCCGGACCCTGGGATCGCCCGCGAAAGCGGACGCCACGATCTCGCTGGTCGCGTCCTTCGACCCGTCGTCGATCACGATCACCTCGATCCTGACGTCGGTCGACGCGAGCACGCCGCGCACCGCGCGCTCGACCACCCGCTCCTCGTTGAAGGCGGGGATCAGCACCGCGACGAACCGGTCGGGGTCAACCGCTGGGAACACCTCCTCGTTCTCGCGTCGCGCCTGGACCAGCGCGAGCGCGGACAGGGTGATCGCGCGCAGGATGCCGACGCTGATCGCGAACACGAACAGCCAGCGCAGGAAGATGACGCTCGCGCCCAGCGTCGAGAACAGCGCGAGGTCGGTCTGCGCCGCCAGCCGGTCGTTCGGCGAGATGACGGGCATCGACTGATCGCGCGTCAGCCCGGCGAGCCTCGACACGGGCACGAAGCGGAAGCCCAGCGCCTTTAGCCGGTCGATGATGACGGGCAGCGCCTCGATCGTCTGGTCGCGGTTGCCGCCCGCGTCGTGGAGCAGGACGATGTTGTGGCTGCACCGCACCTCGTTCTGCGCGGTACAATTCTCCGGCGCGCTGACGCCGGCGACGGTCGCGTCGATGATCTCCTGCACGCCGGGCCGTTTCCAGTCGCCGGGATCGACATGGAGGCCGACGGACAGGTAGCCGCGCTCCTGCGCCATCAGCGCGGGTCCGATCTCGTCCGCGGTGGTGGGCTCCGCGTCGCCGAAATAGGGCGCTCGGAACAGGCGCAGCGAGCGGCCGGTGAACGCCTGGAACAGACGCTGGTTGGTGTTGAGCTCGAACGCGACCTCGCGCGCCGACGCATCGGAGAGGTTCGGGTGGGTATAGGTGTGGCTGCCGACCTCATGCCCCTCGGCCACCTCGCGTTGCAGCAGGCCCCGGTTGGTGAGGCCGTTCTCGCCGACCATGAAGAACGTTGCCGGCACATGCTCGCGCTTCAGGATGTCCAGGATCCTGGGTGTCCAGTCGGGGTCCGGCCCGTCGTCGAACGTCAGTGCGACCATGCCGGGCTGATAGCCCGTGCGGTCGACCTCATAGGGCCGCGGGAGCTGGCGGAAGCGCACATCGGCCAGGCTGCCGTCGGACGCGGTCGCGATCGCGCGGATACCCTGCACCGGCTGGCCCGCGATCTTCAGTATCTCGCCCGCGCCCTCGATATCCACGTTGGTGCCCGCCGGGATCGTCTGGATCGTCGCGGCGGGCGGCAACGGGCGGTGGTCGCGCCCGAAGATCGACCACAGGCCCGGGTCCTCCGACCCCAGCCGCCACAGCGCGACCGCCTTCACCCCCGCCGCCTGGAGGAAGTGGAGCTGGTTGAAGGCGGATGCCGCGTCGAGCAGCCAGATTGTATGCCGGCTGTCGCCCTCCTGATAAACGAAGACGCTGTTGCCGCTCGCCCGGTCGAAGGCGGGCACCGCGTCGGATTCCTTGGCCGCTTCCCATGCTTCTTCCACGGTGATCGGGTCGCCGGTGCCGTCGTGCCAGTCGTAGCCGTAGCCGCCGATGCAGACGACCAGCTTGCTCGCCGGGATGCCGCGCGCGGCGTTGGCGACCGCCTGCGCGAACCACCGCTGCGACGCGATCGGACCGGGCGTGCCGGCCTGCTCGTGCTCGTCGTAGCTCATAAGGAACAGGCGGTCGACGACGCCGGCATAGGCGGGCAGGTCCCACTCCTCGTTCGCGACGGGCGCGGCGAGCGCGACGATCCAGCCGCGCGGGGCGAAACGGGCGTGCGCCTCCGCCAGGAACCGGCGATAGTCGGCCTGCGCGGTCGCCGGCAGGTCCTCGAAGTCGAAGCACGCACCCGACGCGGTGTTCTGCGCCAGCCAAGGGACCAGCCTGTCGAGGAACACGGCCCGGGCGACGGGGTCGTGCAGCATGGCCGCGATGCCGGGGCCGTCGAACTGGCCCGACAGCGCGTTCTGGATCGTGGGCAGAATCAGCGGTCGCTTGGCCGCGGCGTTGATGACCGCGCGCCCGGCGGTGTCGCGAAAGACCGTGATGTGATGGTCCGGCCCCGTCACCGTCACCCAGACTGGCAGGACCCAGTCGAGCTGGTCGATATGCCGCTGGAGCGAGGCGGCGCTGTTCGTGTCCCAGGGAACGTGGAAGGCGATTGCGAGCGGCGCGTTCCTCGCGGCCGAGGCGGCGGGGGACGCGCCGAGCAGCCGCTTGGCGTAATAGTCGATTCCCCGCCGCGTCCGGCCGAAGAAGCCGTCGCGCGGCGGCGGCAGCGCGTGGCTGGTCGCGTGTTCGGACTGGATCGGCAGCAGCGGCGCGCGCGGAACCGCGCCGATCGATACGGCGAAGACCGCGAGCGCGAGGAGGATCAGCCCGACGAACGCGATCACTGCCAGCCGGAACCGCCGCCGGCGCCGGCCAGACGCATCGAAGAACACTGCCTGGAACGCCATCGCCGCACCGTCTGCCACGCGCGCCCGGGACCGGCAATGGCGCCCGGACGATAACGGCGCCGCGCGCTGGCCGGCGTGGCTCCTCTCCTGCATCTAACCAGACAGGTTAGATGCAGGAGAGGTGGAACCGCGCGCCCTGCGCCGCCGCCGGCGCGCAGGCCGGGAGCTGGCCGGACCCGCCGACCGCCAGAAGCCGCAGGATCGACAGACTGTTTCTACGTCATTCCGGACGCCACGGCCACGACAACCGTAGCCGATCGCCGGAACGGCGCCGGCTGACCGATACTGACCAACCGTTCATCTTACTCGCGTGAGGGACTGCGGTTACAACAAAGGAGGTAGACAGTCCGTAGCAGACCGGGCTCGGCCCTTGCTGTCGCGGTCGTCGGGACGTCGGCTGCGGTTACGGCCCTTTCCACAATCTTTCCGGCATCTGGAGCCCGAAACAGCCTCTTCCAACCAGCACCAGCAAAGAACAGGAAAGCCATGAAACCCGTCTTCAGGATGGTTGCCGTCGCCGCCGTGACCGTGGCGTCCTTGTCGTCGGCCTATGTCAGTCCTGTCTTCAGGACGTTGTTCGTTGCCGCCGCGAGCACGGCTGCCGCGACGCCGGCTTTGGCGCAGACCACGAGCGCCATGCCGAAAACGGTCCATTTCGGGACCGAGATATGGACCGCGACCGACCATGGCGCGGGCGAGGCGGCCAATTACGACTATGTCATTGGCAACGGATCGGACGTGCGTCTCCTCGGCATCTACGGAAACGCCGCCCTCGACAATGCGAAGCCCGACCTGAACGACCGGGAGTTCCTGTTCTCGATCAGCAGCGCGAACAATACGGGGTCGGGCCAGCTGGCCGGCACGGCCTACGAGCCGTCGCATCACAGTGTGGACTCGGCCATCTTCGCCGGAATCCTGAAACAGGCGGGCGGAAGCAACGCCACCGTTCCGGTCAACGTCACCTTTCCCGGCGGGGGCATACCGCTTGCTCGGGGAGCCGTCAGGATCGCGGCCGTCACGGGCGTGTACGACTCCGGCAACGCCTATAAACCGATCGTCTTTCCCAACAACAACGTGGTGCTGTCATCCGAGCTGCACGTCACGTTCGTCTATTCGAACTAGGGCCGGTCCGACGTTCCGTGCGGCGATGATGGGGCATTAAGCCGGCCGCTTCCCTTCCAGCCGTCGCGGACGCCCGGATCGTGGTCGACCGACCCATCCGCCATGCCGCCTCGATCCCCGCCGCCTACGCGTCATCTCCCATCCGCAGCGCAGCGATGAACGCTTCCTGCGGGATGCTGACGGAGCCGTATTCGCGCATCCGCTTCTTGCCCTCCTTCTGCTTGTCGAGCAGCTTCTTCTTGCGGCTGATGTCGCCGCCATAGCATTTCGCCGTGACGTCCTTGCGTAGCGCCGCGATCGTCTCGCGGGCGATCACCTTGCCGCCGATCGCTGCCTGGATCGGAATCTTGAACAGGTGGCGCGGGATCAGGTCCTTCAGCCGCTCGCACATGCCGCGCCCCCGGCTCTCGGCAGTGCCGCGGTGGACGATCATGCTGAGCGCGTCGACCGGCTCGTTGTTGACCAGCACGCTCATCTTGACGAGGTCGCCCTCGCGATACCCGATCTGGTGGTAGTCGAAGCTCGCATAGCCGCGGCTGATGCTCTTGAGCCGATCGTAGAAGTCGAACACCACCTCGTTGAGCGGCAGCTCGTACGTCACCTGCGCGCGGCCGCCCACGTACGTCAGGTTCTTCTGGATGCCGCGCCGGTCCTGGCACAGCTTCAGGATGCTGCCGAGATACTCGTCGGGGACGTAGATCGTCGCCTCGATCCACGG